>JAEZXF010000057.1 GCA_023419995.1 Pseudomonadota bacterium
GCGTAGTAGAACAGGCCGGCAGCGGCCGCCGCCAGGAGCGCGGAGCCGGCGACGGCGAACGGCATCAGCCGCGACGGCGCGGCGGGGCCGGGGGTCTGCTTTCCGGTCGCGGGCATGGCTTTATCCCCTCATCGCCTGGCGCGGCGCGGCGGCCGCCGCCGGCCGCTCGGGCCACAGGAACAGGGTGAGCGTCCCGGCGAGGAAGGCCGCCCAGACCAGCGCCTCGCCCAGCGTCGGCGCATCGTGGTAGCCGAGCAGGCCGGACAGGACGGTGCCGACCACGCCGGAGACAGGCAGAGTCTCGCTCAGGTCGAACACCCGCCCCTGCAGCAGGTTCCAGACGCCGGCCTCGTGCAGGTTGCGCAGCGCTCCGGCGAGAAGGCCCGCAGCCACGAACAGGATGAACACGCCCGTCCAGCGGAAGAAGCGCCTCAGGTCGATGCGGATGCCGCCATGGTAGATGGCGAAGCCGAGGGCGACCGCGACGGCGACGCCGGCCAGCGCCGACAGCGGCGCGGCCGGCCCCGGGCTCTGCTGGAAGATGGCGAGCAGGAAGAACACCGATTCCAGCCCCTCGCGGGCCACCGCGAAGAAGGCCATGCCGATCAGCGCCCATGCCGCGCCATGCGAGGCGCCCATGGCGCGGTCGATGTCGCGGTGCAGGCCCGCCTTGATCGAGCGCGCGGCCCGGCGCATCCAGAACACCATCGAGGTCAGCACGGCCACGGCGACGAGGCCGATCGCCGCCTCGAACATCTCCTGCGCCTTCTGCGGGAACTCGGCGCTGACCAGGAGCAGCACCGCCCCGGAGAGCAGCGACACCGCGACGGCGAGGAAGATGCCGACCCACACCGCCGGGAGCCACTCCGCCCGGCCCGTCTGGCGCAGGTAGGAGGCGATGATCCCGGTGACGAGGGCCGCTTCGAGGCCCTCGCGCAGCATGATGAGGAAGGGTGCCAGCATGGCGATGTCTCAGACCGGCCCACGGCGCGGGGGCCACCGCTAAAACATGATTGTTAGGATCATGATTTGACTCCATCCTTGACCTCGCGCAAGGCGCCAGCGAAAGAAATCGCGCTGGCTGCGACGTTTTGATCGCCGCCGGGGCCGGGACGGGCCGATTTGCCGGGTTGATCGCCGGCGCCGGCTGGCCGATCATGCCGCCACATGCCCGTCGCCCAGGCATTCTCAATCCCGCGCGGTTTGATCTCACCCGGATTCGGCGACAGGGACCGGCCCTGCACACGAGACGCCACGGGAGAGCCACGCCATGCCGAACAGGACGGACCGCGGGAAGCGGGCGGGGCCGGCATGACCGGCAGCGCCGTGCGCGGCTTCTATCTGGCGCTCGGCCTCGTCTTCGCCGGGCTGGGCATCGCCGGCGCGCTGCTGCCGGTGCTGCCGACGACGCCGTTCCTGATCCTCGCCGCCGCCTGCTTCACCCGCTCGTCGGAGCGGCTGGAGCGCTGGCTGCTCGATCATCCCCGCTACGGCCCGACGCTGACCGAATGGCGCGAGCGCGGCGCGATCCCCTTCAAGGCCAAGCTGCTGGCGCTCGCCGGCACCACCAGCGGCTTCCTCGCCGTCTGGCTCGTCGGCGATGCCAGCCCCGCCGTCCTCGCCTTCACCGCGCTGCTGATCGCGGTCGGCCTCACCTACGTGTTCACCCGGCCGTCCTAGGACGGTTCCGCGAAGCACGGCGGGCAAAGAAAAAGCGGCCCGGAGGCCGCTTTTCGTTCGTTGCGCAGGGCTTGCGGACCGCTGCCTCAGCTTCCGCCCGACAGCACGGTGACGGCGCGGCGGTTCTGCGACCAGCACGAGATGTTGTCGCAGACCGCGACCGGGCGCTCCTTGCCGTAGGAGATGGTGCGGATGCGGTTTCCCTGGACGCCGCGGGCGACGAGGAAGTCGCGGGCGGCCGCCGCGCGGCGCGCGCCGAGCGCGAGGTTGTACTCGCGGGGGCCGCGTTCGTCGGCGTGGCCCTCGACCGTGATCGCGTAGGACGGGTACTGGGCGAGCCACTGGGCCTGGCGCGCCAGCGTCGTCTGCGCGTCGGCGCGGATCACCGAGGAATCGGTATCGAAGAAGATGCGGTCGCCGACGTTGACGGTGAAGTCCTGGCTCGAGCCGGGCGTGGCCGCGCCGGCGCCGAGGCCGAGATCGGCCGGGTTGTTGGGGGTCTGCTTGCTGGCGCAGCCCGCAATGGCGAGCATGGCGACAAGCGCGACCGCGGCGGGATTGCGGGTGATGGCTGCGATTCGGCGCATGGCCGCCTCTCCTTGGCATTTGCACGATTGAGTTGAGCTTCCAGTAACCACAACGCGGTTAAGGCAGGCTCAAGAAACAGGGTTAACGATCTCCGAATGCCCGTCCTTGTGCGCCGGTTCAGCACCGGCGCGTCCCTGTGTTAACCGCACACTAGGCCGAAATGCGGCCGAAACACGGTTTTTTGCGGCAGGACGGTCACAAATCCCCCCGGTTGACGCCGCGCCTCAGTCGAGGAGCGGCGACCACGCCGGGTCCGAGGCGAACTGCGGCGTCGGGATCGCCTGCTCGTTGCGGCCGGTCAAGTCGATGGAGAACAGCTTCGGCCCGCCCTGCCCCGACCCCTCGCGGAAGAACATGATGACGCGGCCGTTGGCGCCCAGGTCGGCCCCTCCTGCAGGTAGCCGGTGGACAGGATGCGCTCGCCCGAGCCGTCGGTGCGCATCACGCCGATCTGGAACTGGCCGCCCGTCTGCTTGGTGAAGGCGATCAGGTCGCCGCGCGGCGACCACACCGGCGTCGAGTAGGTGCCGTCGCCGAACGAGATGCGCTGCGGGTTGGAGCCGTCGGCGCCCATCACGTAGATGTGCGGCCGCCCGCCCCGGTCCGAGGTGAAGACGACGCGGTTGCCGTCCGGCGAGTAGGAGGGCGAGGTGTCGATGGCGTTGGAGCTGGTCATCCGCGTCGTCGTGCGGCTGCGCAGGTCCATGGCGTAGATGTTGGAGTTGCCGTCGTCGCGCAGCAGGCTCATCACCACCTTCTGCCCGTCGGGCGAGAAGCGCGGCGCGAACGTCATGCCGGGGAAGTTGCCGACGAGCTCGCGCTGGCCGGTCTCGATCTGCAGCAGGTAGACCTGCGGCTGGCCGCCCTCGTAGGACATGTAGGTGATTTCCTGCCGGTTCGGCGAGAAGCGCGGCGTCAGCACGATCGAGCGCCCGTCGGTCAGCGGCCGGTTGTTGGCCCCGTCCTGGTCCATGATGGCCAGCCGCTTGACGCGCTTGTCCTTCGGCCCGCTCTCCTCGACATAGACGATGCGGGTGTCGAAATACCCCTTCTCGCCGGTCAGCCGCTCGTAGATGGCGTCGGCGATGATGTGGGCGACGCGCCGCCAGTTGGCCTTGTTGGCGAAGAACTGCTCGCCGATCAGCTGCTGGCCGGCGAAGGTGTCCCTCAGGCGGAACTCGGCGCGCAGGCGGCCGTCGGCCTCGTGGCTGACGCGGCCCGTCACCAGCGCCTGCGCGTTGATCACCGTCCAGTCCGGGAAGCGCGGCGCGACGTCGGGATTGGAGATCTTCTCGATGAAGGCCCCCTTCTCGATCGGCTTGAACAGGCCGGAGCGCTGGAGGTCGGCGGCGATCACCGCGGCGACCGCCTGGCCGATGGCGTCGTTGGCGATGAAGTCGGTGATCGCGATCGGCAGCGGCGCGACGACGCCCTGCGTGATGTCGATGACGAGCTGCGCGCGGGCCGGGGCCGCCGCGCCGAAGGCGACGCCGATCGCCAGGCCGGCGATCGCTGCGAGGGATTTCAACGTTTTCATCATGCGGATGGCCTCATGGGTCCTGATGGGCTC
>JAEZXF010000067.1 GCA_023419995.1 Pseudomonadota bacterium
CGGGGAGAAGGTGCCCGAAGGGCGGATGAGGGGCGGCGCGGGGTTTTCCGGGAAGGTGAGATGAGATGACTGCGCTTCTCCTGCGCGGGCGGGTGCTGTCGTTCCGCACCCGGCCCGAAAGCATCGACGACCGCGCCTCCTATGCCTTCGAGGAAGACGGCGGCGTGCTGGTCCGCGACGGCAGGATCGCGGCGACCGGCAATTTCGCGACACTGGCGGCGGGCGCGCCCGAGGCGAGGGTGGCTGACCACCGGCCGCACCTCATCCTGCCGGGCTTCGTCGACGCGCATGTCCACATGCCGCAGATGCAGGTGATCGCGAGCTACGGGGCCGAGCTCCTCGACTGGCTGAACACCTACACCTTCCCGGAGGAGACGAAGTTCCGCGACACGCAGCACGGGCGCCGCATCGCCCGGCTGTTCCTCGACGAGGTCGTCCGCCACGGGACCACGACCGTCGCCGCCTTCTGCTCGGTGCATCGCGAGAGCGTCGACGCCTTCTTCGCCGAGGCGCTGTCGCGCAACATGCGCGTGGTCGCCGGCAAGGTGATGATGGACCGCAACGCGCCGGAAGGGCTGACCGACACGCCGCAATCCGGCTTCGACGATTCGAAGGCGCTGATCGCCGAATGGCACGGCAGGGGCCGGCTGCACTATGCGATCACGCCGCGCTTCGCCATCACCTCGTCGCCGCAGCAGATGGAGATGGCCGGCGCGCTGGCGCGCGAGTTTCCCGACCTCCACATCCAGACGCACCTCAGCGAGAACCATGCCGAGATCGCGCTGACGAAGGAGCTCTACCAGGAAGCGAGGGACTATACCGACGTCTATGCCCGCTACGGGCTGCTCGGCAGCCGGACGCTGCTCGGCCACTGCATCCATCTCGGGGAGCGCGAGGCGGACGCGATCCACGACGCCGGCGCGGTGGCGGTGTTCTGCCCGACCTCGAACCTCTTCCTCGGCTCGGGCCTGTTCGACTGGCAGGGCTACTCGAAGCGCCGGAAGCCGCTGAGGATCGCGGCGGCCACCGACGTCGGCGGTGGCACCAGCTATTCGATGCTGCGCACCATGGACGAGGGCTACAAGGTGATCGCGCTCCAGGGCGAGAAGATGAACCCCTTCGCCTCGTTCTGGCAGATCACCCGCGGCAACGCCGAAGCGCTGTCGCTCGGTGACCGCATCGGCTCGCTGGAGCCGGGCAAGGACGCCGACCTCGTGGTGCTCGACGCGCGGGCGACGCCGGCGATGCGGCTGCGCATGGAGACGGCGGAGACGCTGGCGGAGGAGCTGTTCCTCCTCCAGACGCTGGGCGACGACCGCGCCGTGGCCGAGACCTACGTCGCAGGGCGGGCGGCCAAGAGCGCGCTTTCCGCCTGATCCGGTCACATGGCGGGGAGCCGGCTTTCGGATGTCAGCGCTGCCCCTCATCCCCCTGCCGGGACCTTCTCCCCGCGAGCGGGGAGAAGGAAGAAGCGGCGACGCTGCGGTCAGTCTTCCTCTCCCTGTTCGCGGGGAGAGGATGCTGGCAGGCAGGTGAAGGGCGGCGCCGGCAGCCCGTCATCATGGGCCTGCGGATCAGACCTCGTGCATGTAGAGGTGGTAGTCGAGCTCGCTCACCGTGCGGGCGACGCGCAGATATTCGGCGCGCTTGATGGCGGTGAAGGTGCGGTGCATCTCCTCGCCGAGCGCGTCCCTCAGGAAGGCGGATTCCTCCGCGGCCGCGATCGCCGAGAGCCAGTCGCCCGGCATCGTCGGCGCGCTGCCGTCTTCTCCGTCATAGCCGTTGCCGGTGGTCTCCGGGCCGGGGTCGAGCCGCTCGTCGAGCCCCTTGAGGATGCCGGCGAGCACGGTCGCGGCGACCAGATAGGGGTTGGCGTCGACGCCCGACGGGCGATGCTCGATGCGGCGCGCGGCCTTCGCGCCGGCCGGCACCCGCAGCGCGACCGAGCGGTTGTTGACGCCCCATGTCGGCGCGACCGGCGCATAGGACTGCGAGACGAAGCGCCGCCAGGAATTGGCGTGCGGCGCGAAGACCAGCATGGATTCGCCCATCGTTGCCGCGAGCCCGCCGAGCGCGTGCAGGAGTTCGGGCTTCCATTCGCCCTCGCGCTCCTCTGTGAAGACGTTCCTGCCTTCCGCGTCCTGCAGGGAGACGTGGAAATGCATGCCGGAGCCGGCATAGCGCTCGATCGGCTTGGCCATGAAGCAGGCGGTGACGCCGTGGCGGCGGGCCTGCATGCGCACCAGCCGCTTGAGCATGATCAGGTCGTCGGCGGCGCGCATGACGTCGGTGCGGTAGTTCAGCGTCAGCTCGTACTGGCCGGGCGCGTATTCCGAGATCACGGTCTCGGCCGGGATCCCCTGCGCTTCCGCCGCCTTGTAGATGTCGGAGAACAGCGGCTCCATGCCGTGGAGATGATCGACCGAATAGACCTCGGTCTTGCCGCTCGCCCGCCCGTCGAGCACGGCGCGCGCCGGCTGGACGCGGCCCTCGCCGTCGCGGTCGTTGGCGAGCAGGAAGAACTCCAGCTCGAACGCGCCGGCCGGACAGAGCCCGCGCGCGGCGAAGGCGTCGACCTGGCGCTTCAGCGCATGGCGCGGATCGCTGCCCATCGGCCGCCCGTCGAGGCCGTACATCGACATCAGCACCTGCCCGCGCGGCGGGTTGGTGCCGTGGAGCGGCTTGAGCGTGCCGGGGATGGGCCAGGCGCGCAGGTCGCCGTCGCCGGTGTCCCAGATAAGCCCGGTCTCGTGCACGTCCTCGCCGGTGACGTCGAGGCCGAGGATCGAGATCGGCAAATGGCGGCCGCTCTCGTAGAGGCCGAGAAGCTCGTGGCGGCGGATGATCTTGCCGCGGCCGATGCCGTTGGCGTCGATCAGCACGATGTCGAACGCCTCGATCCCGGCATGGGTATAGAGGAATTCGCGCGCCTCCTCGGCGCTCGAGCCGGAGGGAGAAACGGTCATCGGGAAAGCTCCCTTGCGATGGCGTCGAAGGCGGCAACCAGCCGGTCGATCTGGCCCTTCCTCGTCGCCGGCGACACCAGCATCATGTTGTGGAACGGCGCGATCAGGCAGCCGCGGTTGACGAGGCCGACATGGATCGCGGCTTCGAGCGCCGGCGCATGGGCAGCCTCTGCCTCGGTGCCGTTCCTCAGCGGGCCGGGCGCGCAGACGAACTCGACGCGGGCGCCGACGCGGGCGACGTGCCAGGGCAGGCCGTGCCGGCCGACGGCGGCGGCAAGCCCCTTCTCCAGCCGCGGGGCGAGGCGGCCCATGCGGGCGTAGGCGTCGTCGGTCATCACCTCCTCGAGCGTCGCGCGCATCGCCGCGAACTGGAGCGGGTTGGCCGAGAGTGTGGTGCCCATGCCGGAATAGCCGGGCTCCTTCGCGGCCTGATAGGCGGCCCAGCGCGCGGCGACGTCGGCGGTCATGCCCCAGACGCTCGCCGGCACGCCGCCGGCGACCGGCTTGCCGAGCACGAACAGGTCGGGCTCGAGCCCGTGGGCGCGGGTGTAGCCGCCGGGGCCGGTCGAGATGGTATGCGTCTCGTCGATCAGGAGCAGCGTTCCGTGGCGGCGGGTCGCGTCGCGCAGCGCGGCATGGAAGCCGGGATCGGGCAGCACCATGCAGGAATTGGTCATCACCGGCTCGGCGATGACGCAGGCGACGTCGCCGTGGGCGAGCGCGGCTTCGAGCGCCGGAACGTCGTTGAACTCGACGATGCGGGTGCGGGCCGTCAGGTCGCGGAACTCGCCGGCGAGGCCGGGGCGATTGACGGGCCTGCCGTCCTTCAGCCGCACCATCGTCTCGTCCACCGCGCCGTGGTAGCAGCCGTTGAAGACGAGGATTTTATCCCTGCCGGTGACGGCGCGGGCGACGCGCAGCGCAAAGCGGTTGGCGTCGGTCGCCGTCGTCGCGATCTGCCACAGCGGCAGGCCGAAGCGCTCGCCGAGCAGCCGCCCGACTTCCAGCGCGTCCTCGCCCGGAAGCATGGTGGTAAGCCCGCGGCGGGCTTGGCGGCGGATTGCCTTTTCCACCGGCGCGGGCGAGTGGCCGAACATCGAGCCGGTGTCGCCGAGGCAGAAATCGGCGAGCTCGTTGCCGTCGATGTCGGTGATCGTCGCGCCCTTCGCCTTCGCGACCACGAAGGGAAACGGCATCGGCCAGTCGCGCATCCAGTGCATCGGCACGCCGGCGAGATAGCCCTCCGCGCCTCCGGCCATGGCCTGGTGCGAGCGCGGCCTTGCCCGCAGGTAGGTTTCGGCCTCGCGGGCGCGGAACGCCGCGATGCGCTCCGGCGCCACGCCGCCCGCGGCGCTGGCTGCAATGGTGGTCTGGCTCACGTTTTCCCCCGGCCGTTGCAGCCCCATCCCTATCGCTGCGCGCGAACGGCTGCAACCGCCCGCCGGCCGTGCTGGCGGGCGGTGGCGCGCCGATGCGCCGACGATCGTGCCGGAAAGAGGCGCTTGCCGGAACTACTCGCGCTGCATCCGGTCGGCAGCCAGCATCTCGGGGTCGACGAGGTCGATCTCCTCGCCGGCCGGGAAACCGAATACCTCCTGGAACCGCAGCGGGCCGAGCAGCTCCGCCGCGTGATTGAGAAGCCTCTGGTTCTGGGCGTTCAGGAACTCCGCGTCGGCGGCGGCCGCCTCGGGCGCTCTCTCGATCATGGCGATCCGCACCTGCTCGCGCAGCGCCAGAAGCTGCGCCAGAAGCTCGGGAGCGTCCTCGGCCAGCACGGACGTGGCGCGTTCCGTGAAATCGTCCTGCCCGTCGGTCTCTTCCGGTTGCATGGGTCCACCCATCGGTGCGATGCCGGCAGCCGCCACGACAACAGGCGCCGCGCAGCCCTGCACCCTGTTCTTCCAGTCGGCGACATTCACGCCGTAGGTTCCATATAGGTAGGCGCTGGCGAAATAGCCACGGGCCTTGCTGACGGTGAGCCGCGTGCCCGCCGTCGCATAGAGAACCTGATTGGATAGCTGGTGGCATACCCCGTCTATCGCGTAGGAGAAGATGGTTCCCCTCGCTGCCGGGACATGGCGTGAATCCGCGTTCGGCTGGACCACGCAGCGGGCGAAGTTCAGGTCGCCGGATTTCTGCCCGAGAATGCCTGTCGGGTTTCCCGGAATGCCGCCTTGTGGCCGGTAGTCGCCCCAGCACAGCCAGCAATCCTTGCCGGCGGCGGACACCGCGGCCACGCTGGGATAGTTAAACTTCCGGTTGTCGTAAGTTGTCACCCAGGTGTGATCTACTGGAGATTTCGTATAAAAGGCAGGCGATGCCCAGGCAAAGAAAATCGTCATGTGCGCCTCCCGTCGCAAATTCCGAAGATTATACTATTATTACTATAATATAGTCTTCGTGGCAATTTGCGACGGAAATGCGGGGCGGCCCAGCCTTTTCAGGAGGCCACCCGGCCTTTTCAGCCTGCGACGTCGATGACGCCGCAGTCGCCGGTTTCCGAGCCGAAGGTGATGCGGCGGCCCTCGGGATCCCACGCCATCGTCGTGATCGCGCCCTTGCCGGGGCGGCGCAGCAGCACCTCCTTCTGGTCGGCGACGCGGGCGGCCAGCACCATGCCGTCGGCATAGCCGATGGCGAGGATCTCGTCGGTGGTGTGGAAGGCGACGGCGGTGACCATGGTGTCGCCGCGCGTGCCCAGCTCGGCCGGGGCCTTGCCGATCGGCCCGTCCTTGGTCTGGAACGGCCAGACGATGGCGGCCGGCGCACCGGAGCTCGCCAGCCAGCGGCCTTTCGCGCTCCACGACAGGCTCTTCACCTTGGCGGGATAGCCCGCCATGCGCATGTGCTTGCCGTCGGCCAGCTTCCAGCCGTGCAGCGCGTTCTCCTGCATGGTGGTGACGAGGAAATTGCCGTCGGGCGAGAAGGTGACGCCGGTATGGGCGCCGGCCCATTCCAGCTCGGCCGGCTTGCCGGCGGCGGCCGGGAAATGCAGCGTCGCGCCGTTGTAGCGGGCGACGGCCAGCCTGAGACCCTTGGGCGCGAAGGCCAGGCCCTCGACGCTGCGCGGATGGGCGATCTCCTTCGCCGCGCCGTCCGGCAGGAGGACGTGGGCGATGCGACCGCTGGCGAAGGCCAGCGTGCCGCGCGGGCCCGTCGCGACGGCGGTGACCCATTTGCCGCCGATGTTCGCGAGTTCCCTCACCGTGCCGTCGGCGGTCACGGCGCAGACGCGGCCGTCCTCTCCGCCGGTAAGCAACGACTTGCCGTCGAGTGCCGGCGTGGCGCAGGCGAGGCCGTCATGCGCCGTCACCGTCTTGTGGCCGTTGTCGAGACGGTGGACCGTGCCGTCCGCCAGCGCGAAATGCGGGATGTTGGAAAGCCATGCGGCAGCGACGCAATGGGTGTCGAGATCGAGAGGGGCGACGGTCGGCATTAGATCTTCATATCCGGCATGTGTTGCGGGCGACGGACCACGACGGTCTCCTCGATCGGCAGGGGGATGGGCGAGCCGGTCTCGTCCATGTGGTCGAAATAGCAGATCCACTGGCCCCAGTTGGCGATCAGCCAGGAGGTCTCGAGCGACATCCTGTTCTGTCCCTGGCTTTCCCTGGGAAAGTAGAGCATTGGCATGCCGGCCTTGTATCCGTCGAGGATCAGGAGACCCAGCCTGTCGTCATAGGTCCACATTTCGAAGAGCATCAGGTCGAGCGGAGGCGAATCCGGGCCGAGCCCCGGATTGTGGGCGAGACGCAGGATGTCGCCGCGCCACAGGCTTTCCGCGGGGCGGTCGAGCAGGCGCCATTCCTCCTGCCGCTCGACCGTGCGCTGCCATTTGAGCATCGCCGGCTGCCCTACGCGGCCTGGCAGGCTTCGAAGGTGCGCTTCAGGCGCTCGGCGTCCAGCTCGCGGCCGATGAAGACGAGGCGCGTCTCGTGCTTCTCGCCGTCCTTCCAGGCGCGCTGGTGGTCGCCCTCGACGATCATGTGCACGCCCTGCACCACGTAGCGTTCCGGGTCGTCGACGAAGGCGACGATGCCCTTGAGGCGGAGGATGTTGGGGCCGTCCATCTGCGTGACCTTGTCCAGCCAGGGGAAGAACCTCTTCGGGTCCATCTCGCCGCCGCGCAGCGAGATCGACTTCACCGTCAGGTCGTGGATCGGCGAGACGTGCTCATGGTGGTGATGGCCGTGGTCATGATGGTGGTGATGATGGTCGTGGTCGCAGTCCGGCCCGCACTCATGATCGTGATCGTGGTCGTGCGCGTCGAGGAAATGCGGGTCGTTGTCGAGCGCGCGCTTCAGGTCGAAGGCGCCGCGGTCGAGCACCTCCGCCAACGGCACGCCCGAGCGCTGCGTCCGGTGCACCCGGGCGGCGGGGTTGATGGCGCGCACGGCGGCCTCGACGTCGCGCAGCTCGTCCTCGCTGACGAGGTCGGTCTTGTTCAGCACCACGACGTCGGCGAAGGCTATCTGGTCCTCGGCCTCGCGCGAATCCTTCAGCCGCAGCGGCAGGTGCTTGGCGTCGACCAGCGCGACGACGGCGTCGAGCCGCGTCTTGGCCCTGACCTCGTCGTCCATGAAGAAGGTCTGCGCCACCGGCGCGGGGTCGGCGAGGCCGGTCGTCTCGACGAGGATGGCGTCGAAGCGGCCGGGCCGGCGCATCAGGCCCTCGACGGTGCGGATCAGGTCGCCGCGCACCGTGCAGCAGACGCAGCCGTTGTTCATCTCGTAGATCTCCTCGTCGGATTCCACGATCAGGTCGTTGTCGATGCCGATCTCGCCGAACTCGTTGACGATGACGGCGTAGCGCTTGCCGTGGTCCTCGCTGAGGATGCGGTTGAGCAGCGTGGTCTTGCCGGAGCCGAGATAGCCGGTGAGCACGGTGACGGGGATTTGCGCCTGCGTCATGGTCTTTTCCTGCGGGGTGCGTGGATGATCGTCGCGTTCATATAGGACGTGCGGCCGTGGAATGCACCAGTCGCGACAGCGATCACGACAATGTCGAGAGGTCGAAGCGCGCCACGTCGCCGAGCAGCTCGACGACGCCGCGCGCGGCGTGGTCGAGGATGGCTTCCCCGGCTTCCGCCGTGGCGCCGGCGGCATTGCCCGCGACGCCGTCGGGCGAGAGGTCGCGCATCTTCCAGCCGAAGGCGTGGGGGCCGTAGGCGCGCAGATGCGCGAAGTCGCGCTCGAAGCCTTCCTGCGCGGAGGGAAAGTCGCGCGCCTTGGCCATGTCGACCAGCCCGGGGCGCAGCGCCAGCATCACGCTGGTCTCGATCAGCCCGCCGTGGATGCCCAGCGCCTTCTCGCGCGGGGTGACGATCTGCGACGGATAGCCGAAGCGGGTCCAGCTCGTCGCCACCGCCAGCATGGCGCGGCGCACGCGCAGCTCGGTCGCCACCACCGTCATCAGCGGCGCGTTGCCGCCATGGGCGTTGAGCATGACGAAGCGCCTGAAGCCGCGTTCGCGGCAGGCTTCCCCGATGCCGATCCAGCGGGCGACGGCCTCGTCGAAGCGCAGCGTGCGGGTGCCGGCGACGTCCATGTGCTCGATCGAGTAGCCAACCGGCTCGACGGGCAGGAACACGGCGTCGAGACCGGCCGGCAGGAGCGCCTTCGCCCGTTCGGCGACGCCCCCGGCGATGATCGCGTCGGTCTCGAACGGCAGGTGCGGGCCGTGCTGCTCGGTGGCGCCGAGCGGCAGGACGGCGATGGACCGCGCAGAGGTCGCGGGCGGCGGATGAGGTGTTTCGCTGGCTGTCATGTTACCGTTATGTAGCCGTGTCATGGCTTTGTCTCGCTGATGCAAGGCTAGCGCGCCTGTCGGCGGCAAGGCAATGAGGATCGGAGGGTGCGATCAATGGCGAAGGTGAAGAGAAAGGCCGTCATGAACAGCCTGCAGGCGGCGGCGCGCCTGTCGCGCACGGCGCTGGCGGCGCGGCTCCTCGCGCACGGCCTCTATGCCGGTCAGGACCAGATCATGCTGCTGCTCGAGGAAGAGGACGGCCAGACGCCCGGCCAGCTCGCCGGCCGGCTCGGCGTGCGGCCGCCGACGGTGACCAAGACGATCGGCCGGCTCCAGGCGCAGGGCTATCTGGAGAAGCGCAGCAGCGAGATCGACGCCCGCCAGGCCAACGTCTTCCTGACGGAGCAGGGCCGCGACGCCATCCGCGCCGTCGAGAAGGCGGTGCGCAAGACCGACCGCATCGCCTTCAAGGGGCTGGACAAGAAGGAGCGGGCGACGCTTCTGGCGCTGCTGGCCCGCATCGAGGCCAACCTGACCGGCGCGGAGGCCGATGTCGACGCCGAGGACGACGAGCCGGCCGCTACGCCCGAGACGGTCGAGTCCGTCGAGGCGGCATAGCCCGGCCGGCGCAGTTTCCGCTTGATTCGCGGGCGACGCTGGCCGAATAAGTGACTTCGACGCCAGCAGCGGTTGCCCGACTTGAACACGAAGACCAGCACTCCCGAGGCTGCCGCCCCGGCCTCCGCCATCTTTCTGGTCATCGCGGCCTGCTTCCTGTTCTCCTTCCTCGACGCCAGCGCCAAGTATCTCGTGCTGCAGGGGCTGGAGGCGCCGTTCGTGACCTGGGCGCGGTTCGCCGTCCATCTCGTGCTGGTGCTCGTGCTGTTCCGGGTGTGGTCGAACCGGATGATGTTCAGGACCGCGAACCTGACCGGGCAGGTGGTGCGCGGCGTGCTCATGTTCGGCTCGACGATCTTCAACTTCATGGCGTTGCAGACCCTGCAGCTGGCCGAGACCATCTCGATGGCGTTCTTCTCGCCGATGGTCGTCGTCGCCCTCGCCGGGCCGCTCCTGGGCGAATGGGCCGGCTGGCGGCGCTGGCTTGCCGTCGTCGTCGGCTTCATCGGGGTGCTGGTGGTGACGCGGCCGGGCTTCGGCACGTTCGGGGTCGGCTACCTGTTCTCGCTCGGCTTCGTCGCCTGCCATTCGCTCTACATCATCATGACGCGCAAGATGGCGGCCACGGAGAGCGCGGAGAGCCTGATCTTCTATTCCGCGCTGACGCCCGCCCTGTTCCTGCTGCCGACGGTTCCGCTCTACGGCGCGGTGCCGCAGGATGCGCTGCAGTGGGGGCTGCTGCTCGTCACCGGCGTGTGCGGCGGCCTCGGGCACTGGCTGCTGATCAAGGCCTACAAGCAGGCGACGACGGCCGCGCTCGCGCCCTATCCCTACACGCAGATCGTCTGGATGGTGGCGCTGGGCTGGTTCGTCTTCGGCGACCTGCCCGACATGTGGACGCTGGTCGGCGCCTCGATCATCGTGGCGAGCGGCCTCTACATCATCCACCGCGAGCACCGGCTGCGGCTCGCCAACCGCGCCGCGCTCGGCGCGGACGAGCAGGAACTGGCAAAAAAGCTTTGAAATGCCCTCCCGCGATGGCATAACCGCATTTTAAACAGTTTAAGGGCGACGCGCCGACCGGGGGAGTTCGGGTACTGGCTCAGAAGATCAAGCTTTCGACGATCGCCGACGCGCTCGGCGTCTCCACGGCCACGGTGTCGCTGGCGCTGCGCGACAGCCCGCTGGTCGCGGACGCGACGCGCGACCGCATCAAGGCCTATGCGCGCGAGATCGGCTACATCTACAACCGGCGCGCCGCCTCGCTGCGCACCTCGCGCTCCGGCATCGTCGGCGTCGTCGTGCACGACATCATGAACCCGTTCTTCGCCGAGATCCTGCGCTCGATCGAGACGGAACTCGACCGCAGCCGGCAGACCTTCCTCCTGTCCAACCACTACGACAAGCTCGAGAAGCAGCGCACCTTCATCGACACGCTGCTGCAGCTCGGCGCCGACGGCGTCATCATGTCGCCCGCGATCGGCACGCCGGCCGACGACATCCGCCTCGCCGAGGACAACGGCCTGCCCGTGGTGCTCATCGCCCGCTCGGTCGAGGGGGCGGACGTGCCGGTGTTCCGCGGCGACGCCGCCTACGGCGCCGGGCTGGCCCCCAACCACCTGCTCTCGCTCGGCCACCGCCGCATCGCCATGATCGGCGGCACCGACCAGACCTCGACCGGCCGCGACCGCTACCAGGGCTATGTCGCGGCGATGCAGGCGGCGGGGCTCGACGTGCAGCCGAACTGGCGCATCCCCGGCCCGCGCACCAAGCAGGCGGGCTTCGAGGCGGCGCAGGGCTTCCTCGCCCACAAGGACAAGCCGACGGCTGCCGTGTGCTTCAACGACCTCGTCGCCATCGGGCTGATGAACGGCGTCGCCCGCGCCGGCCTCACCGCCGGCGTCGACGTCTCGGTGATCGGCTACGACGACCTCGAGGAGGCGGCGATCGCCACCCCGGCGCTGACAACCGTGTGGAACGGCCAGCGCGAGGTCGGCCGCCGCGCCGCCCGCACGCTCCTCGACCGGCTGAACGGGGTCGAGGTGCATGGCGGGCAGGAACTGATCCGCCCGGAGCTGCATGTGCGCCAGTCGACAGGCAAACCCAAGGACGGCTGAGCCCGGCGGCCCCGCCGCGGGCGGACAGCGTCCGCATTCGTCCCCTCCCAAAGAAAAGGAAGCACGCGTCGTGCCCATCACGAAAGACGTCACCATCCTCGTTCCCGGCCGGCTGCACGACCACGCGGTGGCGCGCATCGCCGGGCGCTTCGACCTCGTGCGGATCGACCGCGGCGACGCCGCGCTGCTGCCGGAGGCCGAGCGTGCAAGGGTCAAGGGGATCGCGGCGATGACGCTGATCGATGCGGCGTTCATCGACGCGCTGCCCAACCTGCAGATCATCGCCAATTTCGGCGTCGGCTACGACGCGGTCGACGCGGCGCATGCCGGCAGGAAGGGGGTGATGGTCACCAACACGCCCGACGTGCTGACCGAGGAGGTCGCCGACACCGCCGTCGGCCTGCTCCTCAACACCGTGCGCGAGCTGCCGAAGGCGGAAGCGTGGCTGCGCGCCGGCAAGTGGAAGAGCGTCGGCAACTACCCGTTCACGCGCGGCACGCTCAGGGGCCGTTCGGTCGGCATCTTCGGTATGGGGCGCATCGGTCTCGCCATCGCCCGGCGGCTCGAGGCGTTCGGCCTGGCCATCAGCTACCACAACCGCAGCAAGGTCGAGGGCGTGGCCTATGCCTACCACCCGACGCTGCTGGAGCTCGCCCGCAGCGTCGACACGCTGGTCAGCGTGGCGCCCGGCGGCGCGGCGACCGAGAAGGCGGTGAACGCGGAAGTGCTGGCCGCGCTCGGCCCCGACGGCGTCTTCGTCAATATCGGGCGCGGCTCGACCGTCGACGAGGACGCGCTGGCGGCGGCGCTCGCCGGCGGAACCATCCTCGCCGCCGGCCTCGACGTCTTCTCCGACGAGCCGAACGTGCCGGAGGCGCTGCTGCGCGCCGGCAACGCCAGCCTGCTGCCGCATGTCGGCTCGGCCTCGCAGCACACCCGGCGGGGCATGGCCGACCTGGTCGCCGACAACCTCGAAAGCTGGTTCGCCGGCAAGGGGGCGCTGACGCCGGGGGCCGAGACGCGCGGCGTCGGGCCTTCCGCAAGCTGAGCGAAGCCCCGCAGCCGGCGCGCCCTTAGCCATGCGTTAACCAAGCCGGCGCACTGTTCCAGCCAGCGAGGCGTGCGGGCGAGGGACCATCGATGAACATCGCGCATGGCGGTGCAGCCGGCCTGCTGGCAGCCCTGATCCTCGCGGCCGGGGCTTTCCAGCCGCAGCCCGCGCTCGACGCGGCCGCCACCTCCTCGGTCGCGCCCGCGGCCGTTCCGCAGGACGGCTTCCGGCTGGTCTCGACATGGGGCAACGCGGGGGACGGCACGGGCTGCTCGCTCGCGGCCGGGCATGCGCCGGAAGGCGGCCCGCGGCCGCTGCGCCTTGCGCCGGGCTGCGTCACCGACAATCCCGGACTGGCCGAGGCGCGCTACTGGCTCGACCGGCGCGACGGCACCGTCGCCTTTTCCGGCGCGGACGGCCGCATCGTCGTCGAGTTCGCGGCGGCCGACGGCGCGGCCTTCGAATCCTATTCTCCGCCGCAGCCGGTCATGACGCTCTTCGCCGAGGACTGAGGCGGCGACGGCTCATTCGGCGGCGAGGCGCCCGGCACGGGCGGCCGCGCGGGCGCGCGCCGCGTCGCCGAAGGCGCGGAAGATACGGGCCGAGGCGTCGTCGGACTTCGCCCAGTACTCGGGGTGCCACTGCACGCCGACGGCGAAGGCAGGGCTGCCGACGACCGACACCGCCTCGAGCGTGCCGTCCTCGGCGACGGCCTCGGCCTGAAGCCGGCTGCCGAGCAGACCGACGGCCTGGCGGTGGACGGTGTTGACCATGATCTCGCCCGCGCCGAACACGCCGGCAAGGCAGGTGCCGGGCCTGATCTCGACCTTCTGCCGGATGTCGAAGCGGACGTCCTGGTCGTCGCTGACCGGCGCGCGGTGGTCGATGCGGCCCTCCATGTCCTGGATCTCGGAATCGAGCGTGCCGCCCAGCGCCACGTTCAGCTCCTGCATGCCGCGGCAGATCGCCAGAAGCGGCACGCCGCGCGCGATGGCGAGCCGGATCAGCGGGATGGTGGTCGCGTCGCGGTCGCGGTCGTAGGGGCCGTTCTCCTGCGTCGCCTCGCCGCCGTAGAGCGTCGGATCGACGTTCGACTTCGAGCCGGTCAGCATGACGCCGTCGACGCGCGCGAGCAGCGCCTCGAGGTCGAGCCGCTCGCCGAAGGACGGCACCAGCACCGGCAGCACGCCGGCGGCGGAGACGGCGGCCTCCAGATACTGGCGCGGCGCGGCGTGCCAGGTGTAGTTCTCGAACTGGCGCACGTCGGTCGAAACGGCGACGATGGGCTGGGTCATGATGGGCTGCGTCCTGATGTCGGGAGCCCCGCCTTGCGGGGCCGGGTCGGGCACAATCTAGCCCGGTTGGGCCGTCTTTCCAATCGCGGACCGGCCGTGCGGCTCAGCCGCCGGCGCCGACCATCGAGGCGATGCCCTGGCCGGCCATGACGGCGAGGTAGGCGAGGAGCGAGAAGTAGACGATCGTGGCAACGGTCATGGCGTAGCCGGCGACCACGAACAGCCCGTCGCGCTGCGACATGCCGATGCACAGGAACAGGATGGCGAAGGCCGGCAGCGTGTTGGAGAACGGCACGAGGCCGAGCGGGAACATCAGCAGCACGCCGTCGAGAATGAGGACGAGGCCGTTGAAGCGGCCGGCGGCGGCGCTGCCGGTCAGCCCGGTGAGGCGCGGGCGGATCACCGTCTCGATGCGGGTGACGAGGCTCGCGCCCTTACGGAGCGTGGGCACCAGCCTCTCGGCGTCGATCGGCCGGTCCATGATCTGGCGCGGCAGCCACGGCGCGCGGTTGGCGGTGATGCCGAGCGAGATCAGGATGATGGCGAGGCCGAAGACGGTGCTGACGCCGGGGATCGACACCGGCAGCAGGAACGGGACCGTCAGCACCGCGCACAAGAGCAGCAGGCCCTGCTCGCCGATCAGGGCGACGATCTCGCGCAGGGTCACGACCTTGCCGACGATGGCGTCGGCGGTCTGCTCGAGCGTGACCCGCAGCGTGTCGGCGTTGTCCCTGAACTGCATCGGCGGAGGCCCCCTCGTCGCGTGTCGCGGGATGATCTTGGCACCGCCTTGTAGAAGCATGGGACGGGCAGTTCAACCGCGGGCCGGCCCCTCCGCGGCCGTGCCCGGGAAGGTTTCGGCAGCGCCGTTTTTTGCGAGGGGGGGCAGTTGGACGCGGATAAAAACGTGTGTATTGATGCACATGGAGCGCCTCGCGTTCTTCATCCGCCGAGAGGCGTCTACAGTCTGGAGGAGATCATGGATCGTCGTTCGTTTATCAAGAAGGCCGGCCTCGCCGGCGCCGGTGCGGTAGCGGCCTCGTCGCTGGCCGCCCCCGCCATCGCCCAGGGCAACCAGACCTGGCGCATGGTCACGACCTGGC
>JAEZXF010000140.1 GCA_023419995.1 Pseudomonadota bacterium
GGGGGGGGGGGCGGGGGGGCCGGCCCCCCCCCCCGCCTGCAGGGTGACGGTCGAGCCGACGCCGCGGTCGCGCAGCTCGAGCGCGCGCTCCAGCGCCTGCTTGTCCAGCGCGGCCTGCGCCTGGGTGGCGGCGAGGTCGGCCTGCTGGACGACGTCGTCGAGGCGCAGCAGCATGTCGCCCTCGGCGACCCGCTGGTTGGCGGTGATGCTGAGCTCCTTGACGATGCCGGTGGTCTCCACCGTCAGGTCGACGCCGCGGCTGGCGCAGACCGTGCCGATGGCGTCGATCGCCGGGGTCCAGCTCGCCGGCTCCGCCGTGACGGCGGAGACGGTGACGGTCTGCGCCGGCATGTTGGCGAAGAAGTCCTCGATGGCCTTGTCGCGGAACATGTTGAAGCCGACGAGGCCGCCGACGACAAGGGCCAGAAGCACGATGGCGATGAGGAAACGTTTGATCATGTCAGGGGCGCTCGCTGATTGCTTCCGGGACGAAGGAAGGGGCCTTGCCGGTTCGCGTTGGCGTGGGGAAGCTATATCGCGCTTGCAAGACGTGGCGTGTCTAGTGTACCGTCCGGACGGTAAAGTCAAGAAAAATGATGTGGCGATGTCGGCGGAAAAGTCGGACACAAGGCAGAAGATCCTGGCGGCGGCGGCGGAGATTTCCCGCGAATCCGGCCCCGGCAACCTGTCGCTCGACGCGGTCGCGGCCAAGGCCGGTGTGTCCAAGGGCGGGCTTCTCTACCATTTCCCCTCCAAGACGAAGCTGCTCAAGGCGGTGGTGGAATCGTTCGTCCTCTCCTTCGACGAGGAGCTCGCCCGCCGCAAGCAGGACAAGGCCGGCCGCCCGGCCGCGCTGATCGAGGCCTATCTCGAGCTGTTCGTGGAGGACCACGACTGCCGCCGCCCACCGCCCTCGGGGCTGCTCGCGGCGCTGTCGCAGGACCCGGACTTCCTCGATCCCGTGCGCAGGCACAACCGCGCCCTGCTCGACCGGATGCGGCAGACCGCGGCCGACCCGTCGATGGCGCTGATCGTCTACCTCGCCATCCAGGGCATGCGCGGCATGACCCTTCTCGACCTCGACATACTGAGCGACACGGAATTCGCCGAGGCGGTCGACAAGCTCAAGACGATCGTCGAGACGGCCTGAGCATTCTCCGCTTGCCGTCCCGGGCGCGATGGCGCAATCAGGCCCTCTCGACCGAAGCAATCGACCGAAAGGGAACCGGACCCATGACCAGCAGCGCTTCCGCCACCTCCGCGGCTATCGACCCGGCGAAGCTCGACCGGCTGGCCGAGGTCGCCGTCCGGGTCGGGCTCAACCTCCAGCCGGGGCAGGACCTGCTCCTGACCGCGCCGGCGGCGGCCCTGCCGCTCGTGCGGCTGATCGCGCGGCACGCCTATCGCGCCGGCGCCGGGCTGGTGACGCCGTTCTTCTCCGACGAGGAGCTGGCGCTGGAGCGCTACCGCCACGGCCACGACGCGTCGTTCGACCGGGCGGCCGGCTGGCTCTACGAGGGCATGGCCAGGGCGTTCTCGCAGAACACGGCGCGGCTCGCCATCGTCGGCGACAACCCGATGCTGCTGTCGGGCGAGGATCCCGACAAGGTGGCGCGCGCCAACAAGGCCAACTCGATGGCCTACAAGCCGGCGCTGGAGAAGATCGCCGGCTTCGACATCAACTGGAACATCGTCGCCTTCCCCGGCGCGTCGTGGGCGAGGCAGGTGTTTCCCGGCGACGAGGAGGCGGTCGCGGTCGGCCGGCTGGCGGATGCGATCTTCGCCGCCTCGCGCGTCGACGGCGACGACGCGATCGCCGCCTGGGCCGACCACAACCGGGCGCTGCACGTGCGCCGCGACTGGCTGAACGGCCACCGCTTCTCGGCGCTGCACTTCACCGGGCCGGGCACGGACCTCACCGTCGGCCTCGCCGACGGCCACGAATGGCAGGGCGGCGCCTCGACGGCGAAGAACGGCGTCGTCTGCAACGCCAACATCCCGACCGAGGAGGTGTTCACCACGCCGCACGCGCTGCGGGTGGAGGGCCACGTCTCCTCCACCAAGCCGCTGTCCTACCAGGGCACGCTGATCGACGACATCCGGGTGCGCTTCGAGGGCGGGCGGATCGTCGAGGCGCGGGCGGCGCGCGGCGAGGCGGTCCTGGCCAAGGTGCTCGACACCGACGCGGGCGCGCGGCGGCTGGGCGAGGTGGCGCTGGTGCCGCACTCGTCGCCGATCTCGAAGAGCGGCATCCTGTTCTACAACACGCTGTTCGACGAGAACGCCTCGTGCCACATCGCGCTCGGCCAATGCTACGCTAAGTGCTTCGTCGGCGGCGACAAGCTGACCCCCGACCAGATCGCCGCGCAGGGCGGCAACGCCAGCCTGATCCACATCGACTGGATGATCGGCTCCGACAAGGTCGACATCGACGGCGTCACGCCGGACGGCAGCCGCGTGCCGGTGTTCCGCAAGGGCGAGTGGGCCTGAGCCCGACGCGGCAACCGCGCCGGTCTGCGCCGCCCCTCACCCTTACCCTCTCCCCACAAGCGGGAGAGGGGATCGCCAGCATCGAGGCCGTCTTCCTTCTCCCCGTTCACGGGGAGAAGGTCCCGGCAGGGAGATGAGG
>JAEZXF010000081.1 GCA_023419995.1 Pseudomonadota bacterium
GACGATGGCCGACCTTGGCGGCAAGACGGTGCTGCTCAACCTGTGGGCGACGTGGTGCGCGCCGTGCCGCCACGAGATGCCGGCGCTGAACCGGTTGCAGGTCGAGGAAGGCGGCGCGGATTTCGAGGTCGTGGCCATCAACGTCGACACCGGCAGCGACGAGAAACCCCTGCGCTTCCTCGAGGAGACGCAGGTCGACGCGCTCGGTTTCTACCGCGACGCGACGATGGGCGTGTTCAACGAGCTGAAGCGGCGCGGGCTGGCGCTCGGCCTGCCGGTGACGGTGCTGATCGACGGCGACGGCTGCATGCTCGCCCACATGAACGGCCCGGCCGAATGGGCGAGCGCCGACGCCAAGGCGCTGCTCGCGGCGGTGCGCTGATCTTTCGAGGCTCGCGCCGCTCCTCCCCTGCCTTCCGCGATCGAGCCGCTTGCCTCGGCCCGTCCGTTGGACTTCCATTCACGCGGAGAAGGTAGCCCGAAGGGCCGGATCAGGGGCGCCGCGACGCCTTTCGTGACCGTTTTCCTTGTAATGCCAATCCGGCCTAGCTAATGAGCCAGTGGGAGCGGCGTTTTCCAGAACAAGGCGGAAAGCCGGAAGAGCCGGACAATCGTGTCTCGGGGAACCATGACGACGATCATCGACGTGCAGGAAGTCACCAAGCGCTTCGGCAACGTGCTTGCCGTGGACCGCTGTTCGCTCAAGGTCGAGAAAGGCTCGATCACCGGGCTGATCGGGCCGAACGGCGCGGGCAAGACCACGATGTTCAACATGGTGGCCGGGGCGTTCGCGCCGACCTCGGGCAGGATCCTGCTCGACGGCGAGGACGTGACCGGCCTGCCCGCGCACAGGCTGTTCGAGCGCGGCCTGCTGCGCACCTTCCAGATCGCGCAGGAGTTCTCCGCCATGACGGCGCTGGAGAACCTGATGATGGTGCCGTCGCGCCAGTCGGGCGAGGCGATCCTCAATGCCTGGTTCCGGCGCGGCCGGGTGGCGGTCGAGGAGGCGCGGACCCGCGGGCGCGCCGAGGAGGTGCTGCAGCTCTTGCGCCTCACCCACGTGCGCAACGAGCTTGCCGGCAACCTGTCGGGCGGGCAGAAGAAGCTGCTCGAGCTCGGCCGGGTGATGATGGCCGAGCCGCGCGTCGTGCTGCTCGACGAGATCGCGGCCGGCGTCAACCGCACGCTGCTCAACGACCTCGCCGCCGTGGTCGAGCGGCTGAACCGCGAGCAGGGGCTGACCTTCTTCGTCATCGAGCACGACATGGACCTGATCGCGCGGCTGTGCGACCCGGTCATCGTCATGGCGGCCGGCAGCGTCATGGTCGAGGGGCCGATGGCCGAGATCCGCGCCAATCCGGAAGTGGTCGAGGCCTATTTCGGCGGCGGCATGCCCGCGCCCCGGGCGGAGGCGCACTGACATGGCCCTGCTCGAGATGACCGACATCCACGGCGGCTACGGCGGCGCCAACATCCTCAACGGCGTCAACATCGCGATCGAGGCGCACGAGATCGGCGTCATCGTCGGGCCGAACGGCGCCGGCAAGTCGACGACGCTCAAGGCGCTGTTCGGGCTGCTCACCGTGTCGCAGGGCACGGTGGTGTTCGGCGGCAGGGACATCACCAACAAGGCCCCGGAGGCGCTGGTGCGCGACGGGCTTTCCTTCGTGCCGCAGGAGTTCAACGTCTTCCCGACGCTGTCGGTGGAAGAGAACCTCGAGATGGGCGCCTTCATCCGCCGCGACGATTTCCGTCCCCTGATCGAGAAGGTCTACGGCTTCTTCCCGCCTCTCCGGGACAAGCGCCGCCAGGCGGCGGGCGAGCTTTCCGGCGGCCAGCGCCAGATGGTGGCGATGGGCCGGGCGCTGATGACGGAGCCGAAGCTGCTGTTGCTCGACGAGCCGACGGCCGGCCTGTCGCCGCGCTACATGGGCGAGATCTTCGAGCGCATCATCGAGATCAACGCCGCCGGCGTCGGCATCCTCATGGTCGAGCAGAACGCGAGGCAGGCGCTGGCGCTGGCGCATCGCGGCTTCGTGCTCGCCGGCGGCCAGAACCGCTTCACCGGCACCGGGGCCGAGCTTCTCGCCGACCCCGAGGTGGCCAAGAGTTTCCTGGGCGGGGGAGAGTGACATGGAGGCGGGCTTTCTCGCGGCGCTGCCGGCGCAGGAACTTGTGTTCTTCATCAACCGGGGGCTGCTCGCCGGCCTGATCATCGGCTCGGTCTATGCGCTCGGCGCCGTCGGCGTGACGCTGATCTTCGGCATCCTGCGCTTCGCCCATTTCGCCCATGGCGACATGATGACCATCGGCGCCTTCGTCGCCCTGGTCTGCGTGGCGCTGTTCTCGGGCGGCGACAGCATTCTCGGCCTGCCGGCGGCCTTCGTGCTGATGCCGGTGGCGATGGTCGTCACCGCGCTCTTGGCCATCGGCGTCGACCGCACCTTCTACGCGCCGCTGCGGCGGGCGAAGGTCAGGCCCGTCGTCATCGTCATGTCCTCGATCGGCGTGATGCTGATGATGCAGGGGCTGGTGCGCCTCTTCGCCGGCACCGGCACGTGGCAGCTCGAGGCGGGCGGGACCAAGACCATCTACCGCCTGCCGCTCCTCGGCCGCGACATCGTGCTGACCCAGCCGCAGGCGCTCTTGATCGGCTTCACCGCGGTGGCGGCGATCGCGCTGCACCTGTTCCTCACCCGCTCGCGCATGGGCAAGGCGATGCGCGCCGTCTCCGACAACCCGGACCTCGCCCGCGTCTCCGGCATCTCGATCGACAGCGTGGTGCGCGCGACCTGGGTGATCGCCGGCGCGCTGGCGGCGGCGGCCGGCACGCTGCTCGCGCTCGACGTGACGCTGAAGCCGGACCTCGCCTTCAACATCATCCTGCCGATCTTCGCCGCGGCGATCGTCGGCGGCATCGGCCAGCCCTACGGCGCGATCGCCGGCGGCATGCTGGTCGGCTTCACCGAGACCTTCGCGGTGTTCAACTGGTCGGTGCTGCTGCGGCCTCTCCAGCCCTACTTGCCCGACTTCGTCGAGATCCCGAACCGCATCGCCTTCGTGCCGACCGAGTACAAGATCGTGGTGCCGTTCTTCATCCTGATCGCGGTGCTGATCTGGCGGCCGACCGGCATCTTCAAGGGGAGGGTGGTGAAATGAGCGCACTTCCCCGCCGCGAGATCCTGCTCTTCTCCGGCCTCGCCATCCTCGTGGCGCTGGTCTTCGCCTGGATGGGCGCCGCCTACGGCACGCGCATGATGGTCGAAGCCTCGTGCTACGCCATCATCGGCCTCGGGCTGACCATCCAGTGGGGCTATGCCGGGCTGTTCAACGTCGGCATCATGGGCTTCATCGCGCTCGCCGCCTTCGTCAGCCTGTTCGTCACCTATCCGGTCAACCAGGCGTTCTGGGGCACCGACGCGCCGGGCCAGCTCGGCTGGGCGCTCGCCGCGGTCGCCGTCGGCGCGATCCTCGTCTGGGCCGCCAGCCAGACGCATCGCCTCGGCCTGCCCAGGAAGTGGCGTACGCTGCTCACGCTCGTCGTCCTCGCCATCGTCTATCTGTGGGTGCAGGGCATCGTCGATCCCGCCACCGCGCAGATCGAGCGCAGCGCCGGCTGGGTCGGCGGGCTCGGCCTGCCGGTGTGGCTCGGCTGGGTGGCCGGCGGGGCCGCAGCCGGCCTGCTCGGCTGGGCCATGGGCCGCATCACGCTCGGCCTCAGGGCCGACTACATGGCCATCGCCACGCTCGGCATCTCGGAGATCGTCAAGGCCTTCCTCAAGAACGCCGACTGGCTGACGCGCGGCACGCTGACCGTCTCGCCGGTGCCGTGGCCGGTGCCGACGCCGCAGGAGCTCGGCTTCGTCGCCTCGCGCGCGGCCTATCTCAGCGTCACCGCCATCCTCATCCTCGCCATCTTCGTCCTCCTCCAGCGCGCCTGGCATTCGCCGTGGGGCCGGATGATGCGGGCGATCCGCGACAACGAGGTCGCGGCCGCCGCCATGGGCAAGGACATCAACCACCGCCGGCTGGAGATGTTCGTGCTCGGCAACGTCATCATCGGCATCGGCGGCGCGGCGCTTGTCACCTTCTCGTCGATCTTCGACCCGTCCGCCTTCGTGCCGCTCAACCACACATTCCTGATCTGGGTGATGGTGATCCTCGGCGGCGCCGGCAACAATCTCGGCACCGTGTTCGGCGTCGTCCTGGTCTACATCATCTGGACGATGTCGGAGCCGGCCGCGCTGTTCCTGTTCGGCCAGATCGCCCACTGGGGCGACGCGCTGTTCGGCTGGAAGGCGCCGGCCGACTTCTCGACCCGCGCGCTGCAGATGCGGGTGTTCGTCATCGGCCTGACCATCACGCTCGTCCTGCGCTTCGCGCCGAACGGGCTGCTGCCGGAAAAGCCGGTGAAGTATGAATAGGTCAGTAGACCGGACGTAATCGGGATGATAAACGGGCGCCATCCATCGCGGATGGCGCGCCGTCACAGACCAGCGCGCCGCGGCAGCCCCGCGCCGGAGCGCTCATCTTGGCCGGCGGACGCCTTTTTCTTCCTCGTTGTTCCCGCAATCACCGCTTTCCACAGGCCGGCGCCGGGTTGGCGAACGCGCCGGATCGGCCTACCCTTCAAGGCAATTCAGGCCCTCATGGTTTCCGCGTGGACGGCGGGAGCGCCCAGGGGGAACCACCTGAAGCCCGCTCCGGGAGCGACGGCTTTGTCTGCGGCTTGCCCGCAGGCGGAAAGGTCCTGCCGGATGTCCGAGGCGGGATCGCCCGATAAGGTCCTCGACCCCTGTGGTCGTGACGTTGACGGCGGACCGATGCTGCCATGAAGGCCGGGCAAGCCCTTCGATGGTATGTCGCCTGCGATGCTTCGGCGCGCGACGGCATGGTCGGGAACGGACGCAGCCATTAGGACGCGCACGCTCACGACCGTTCCATGAAAGCGACGCCTTTGCCCGCTTCGGCGGAGCGGATGCGGAACGCCTTCATGCAACAGGGAGGCGCTGGGAGAAATCCCGGCGCCGACTGTTTTTTGGCAGGGCGTGCGCCTAGGCGCGAGATGCGGTTTCCCTATTCCCGAGGAGTTCGCGCTGCCCCTCATCGCCCTGCCGGGCACTTCTCCCCGTGAACGGGGAGAAGGATGCTGTCGCCAGCGATTTCGCCAATCGCCTGTATTGCAGGAATGCACTGAGGTTGCAGCCGACTTCCTTCCTCCCGTTCATGGGGAGAAGGCGGCAGCAGCCGGAGGAGGGCGACGCGGGCGTGCGGGGCGGAAGCGAGTCGGCGGGTGCCGGCTTCCACGCTACAGCAGGTCGATCAGGAACGGGATTAACGGCGCGTCGGCGGGGGGCATCGGGTAGTCGCGCAGCTTGTTGGGCCGCACCCATTTCAGCGCTTGGTGCTCGTGCGGCTGGGGGAAGCCCCAGAAGCGGCGGCAGACGTAGAGCGGCATCAGCAGGTTGAACGCGTCGTAGGAGTGGCTGGCGAAGGTGAGCGGCGCCAGGCACGTCACCTTGGTCTCTATGCCGAGCTCCTCGGCGAGCTCCCGCACCACCGTCTCCTCGGGCGTCTCGCCCGGCTCGACCTTGCCGCCGGGGAACTCCCACAGGCCGGCGAGCTGCTTGCCCTCCGGCCGCTGGGCGATCAGCACCCGTCCGTCGGGGTCGACCAGCGCGCAGGCCGCCACCAGGAGCAGCTTCTTCGGCGCCGGCTCGGGCGCCTGCGGTTCCTGCGCGTCGCTCATGGCTCCTCGCCCTCCGGTGGCTGGCGGTAATGATAGCGGTAGACCTCGTCGAAGCCCATCGAGCGGTAGAGCCCGACGGCGTTCCGGTTGTCGGCATAGACCTGGAGCCAAGCCGTGTGCGCGCCGCGGGCGTAGGCCCATTTCAGCGCCGAGAGAAGCGTGCGGCGGCCGTAGCCCTGGCCGCGCCGGCTTTCCTCCGTCGCCACCTCGAACAGGCCGGCGAGGTCGCTGTCGTGGACGCAGATCGCGGTCGAGATCGGGGTTCCGTCCTCCTCCAGCACGAACAGGCCGGCCTCGGGCTGGATCGAGCTGATGATCTCGGAGAGGCCGGGCCGCAGCGCCGGGTCGAGGCTGCGGATGGAGATGGCCGCGCCGATGAAGCGGCCCATGTCCTTCAGCGGGATCTGGTTCAGGGCGTCGCGCACCATGCCGTCGGCGAGCGGCGCGCGCATCACCAGCGATTCCGAGATGCGCGTCCAGCCGAGGGCGTCGAGATGCGCCGAGATGGCGGGCGCGGCGAGCGGCGACATGCGGAAGGTGAGGGGCCTGCCATAGGCGGCGAAGCGCCGGGCGGCGCGCGCGATGCGCTCGGTCAGGTTGGCGTCGTCATACGGGTCGAGCGGGTTGACCGAGTTGAGCCGCTTGGCCGGATGCCCGCCCGAAAGGCGCACCGCCCATGCCCCGTCATAATGCACGGAGGTCGCCGGCCACGCGCGGAACCCCGCCGCCTCGAAACGCCGGACGATCGCGAGGTCGCGGATGGGCCGCTTTCCTTCCGTCACGCGCCCATCCGGATCTAGCTGCGGTAGTCGCCGTTGATGGCGACGTATTCCTTCGTCAGGTCGCACGTCCACACCGTCGCCTTGCCGCGGCCGAGGCCGAGATCGACGCGGATGGCGACCTCGTCGCGCTTCATGTAGGCCGAGGTCTCCTCCTCGGAATAGCCGGGGTCGCGCTCGCCCTCGTGGGCGACGCGGATGTCGCCGAACCAGATCGCCAGACGGTCGCGGTCGGCGGGCTCGCCGGCCTTGCCGACGGCCATGACGACGCGACCCCAGTTGGCGTCCTCGCCGGCGACCGCGGTCTTGACCAGCGGCGAATTGGCGATCGACAGCGCGATGCGCTTGGCCGAGCGGGCCGATTTCGCGCCCGTCACCGTCACCTCGACCTGCTTGCGCGCGCCCTCGCCGTCGCGGACGGCCTGCAAGGCGAGGTGCTTGAGGATGCGGTTCAGCGCCCGGCGGAACCCTGCCAGCCGCGGATCCTTCGGGTCGGCGATGCGCGGCGCGCCGCGCCTTTCGGCGGCGCCGGTGGCGAACAGGATCAAGGTGTCGCTGGTCGAGGTGTCGCTGTCGACGGTGACCGCGTTGAAGGTCTTGCCGACGCCCTTCGACAGCATGTCCTGCAGCACGGCCGCCTCGATCGGCGCGTCGGTGGCGATGAAGGACAGCATCGTCGCCATGTCGGGCGCGATCATGCCGGCGCCCTTGGCGATGCCGTTGATGGTCACGTCCGTCCCGTCCAGCGCCACCGTTGCGGTGGCGTATTTCGGGTAGGTGTCGGTGGTCATGATTGCCTTGCCTGCCTCGGCCCAGCGGCCGGGCTCGGCGCCGGCGACCAGCCCGTCGAGGAGATGCGCGAACTTGCCCGGATCGAGCGGCTCGCCGATCACGCCGGTGGAGGCGAGAAACACGTCGCTCTCGCGGCAGCCGGCGGCTTTCGCCGCCGCCTTGCCGGTCGCCGCCGTCGTCTCGCGGCCGCGCCTGCGGGTGAAGGCGTTGGCGTTGCCGGAATTGACGACGAGGATGCGCGCCTTGCCGGCGGGAAGGTTCTGCCGGCAGAAGTCGACCGGGGCGGAGGGGCACTTCGAGCGGGTGAACACGCCGGCGACCGTCGTGCCCTCGTCGAACACCATCGCCAGAAGGTCCGTGCGGCCCTTGTACTTGATGCCGGCTTCGGCGGTGGCGATGCGCACGCCCTCGACGGGCGGCATCCTGGGTTGCTTCCGGGGAGCGAGCGGGGAAACGGTATCCGACATCTTCCGCCGCCGGTCTCTACTGGTTGCCGTCTTCTTCGCCGGCGTCCTCGCCGGCCGGCTCGAGCGCCGCCTTCAGCGCCGGGTCGGCGATGTCGACGGAGGCGCCCTCGCGCAGCTCGGTCACCTTGGCGAAGTAGGTCTCGCGCAGCAGCAGCGAGCGGAACTGATCGGCGACCTGCTCGAATGCCGGCGGCTGCTGGATGCGCTTGTCCTCGACCTTGATGACGTGCCAGCCGAACTGGGTCTGCACCGGCTCCTTGGAGTAGCTGCCGACCTCCATGGCGAAGGCGGCCTGCTCGAATTCCGGCACCATGCGGCCCGCGGCGAAGTAGCCGAGATCGCCGCCCTGCGCCGCGGCGCCGTCCTTGGACTTCTCCTTGGCGATGGCCTCGAAGTCGCCGCCGGCGTCGAGCTCCTTGATGATGGCCTCGGCCTCTTCCTTGGTCTCGACGATGATGTGGCGGGCGCGCACCTCGTTGGTCGGCGGCGTCTCGGCGATCTGCCTGTCGTAGCGGGCGCGGACCGCCTCGTCCGTCACCTTGTCGGCGATCTCCTTGTCGATATAGGAGCTGTGCAGCGCGCGCTGGCGCAGGAGCGTCATGCGGCGCTCGAACTCGGTGCCCTCGGCGAGGCCGGCCTTCTCCGCCTCGGCGGCCATCAGCCGGATCTCGATGATCGCCGACAGCGCGGCCGCGCGGCGCTGCTCCTCGGGAAGCTGCGCGAACTGCTGGTCGAGGTCGGCCATGGCCACCGCGAGGTCGGTCTCGGTGACGGTCTCGCCGTTGACGGTGGCGACGACGGCGTCCTGCTGCGCGAGCGCGAAGGGGGCCGAGAACGCGATCATGGCGGCGGCGGCGCCGATGCGCACAAACGACAGGCCGCGGAAGGAATGCTGCATGGAACGACTCCAGTAGGGGATTGCCGGACCGGGATGAAACCCCTCAAACCGGCGCAAATGTGGCGATTTTCAGCGGGCTTACGGCAGGGCAAGCGGCGTTGACATCGCTTGTGCCCCCTCTTATCTGTCCTTCGGCTTGGCGTCCAGAAGCGATTTGTGAGCGCCATTTCCAGCTTTCCGGCCCGCGGAATTCTACACGGCGGCGGGCCAAGGCCGCGGCGATGCGCGGCGTTCCGTTCTGAAAGGACCATTCATGGTCAGCTTTGGCGCCTTCGCCCGCAAGATTTTCGGTTCCTCCAACGACCGTCGCATCAAGGGCATGCGCCCGCGTGTCGCGGCGATCAACGCGCTCGAGACGGACATGCAGGCGCTGTCCGACGACGCGCTGAAAGCCAAGACGCAGGAGTTCCGCGACGAGCTCGCCGCCGGCAAGACCCTCGACGACCTGCTGATCCCGGCCTTCGCCGTGGTGCGCGAGGCGTCGCGCCGCGCGCTCGGCATGCGGCCGTTCGACGTGCAGCTGATCGGCGGCATGGTGCTGCATGGCGGCGGCATCGCCGAGATGCGCACCGGCGAGGGCAAGACGCTGGTGGCGACCCTGCCGGTCTACCTCAACGCGCTTTCGGGCAAGGGCGTGCACGTCGTCACCGTCAACGACTATCTGGCCAGGCGCGACGCCGAATGGATGGCGCGCGTCTACGGCTTCCTCGGGCTGACGACCGGCATCATCGTCCACGGCCTCTCCGACGAGGAGCGCAAGGACGCCTACGCCTGCGACATCACCTACGCGACCAACAACGAGCTGGGCTTCGACTATCTGCGCGACAACATGAAGTACGACCGCGCCCAGATGGTGCAGCGCGGTCACAACTTCGCGATCGTCGACGAGGTCGACTCGATCCTGATCGACGAGGCGCGCACGCCGCTGATCATCTCCGGCCCGCTCGACGACCGCTCGGACCTCTACAACGCCATCGACGCCTTCATCCCGCGGCTCGTGCCCGAGGACTACGAGGTGGACGAGAAGCAGCGCACCGCGACCTTCACCGAGGAGGGCACGGAGAAGCTGGAGACCATGCTGCGCGAGGCGGGCATGCTCAAGGGCGAGGGGCTCTACGACGTCGAGAACGTCGCCATCGTCCACCACGTCAACAACGCGCTCAAGGCGCACCGGCTGTTCCAGCGCGACAAGGACTACATCGTCCGCAACGGCGAGGTCGTCATCATCGACGAGTTCACCGGCCGCATGATGCCGGGCCGCCGCTTCTCCGAGGGGCTGCACCAGGCGCTGGAAGCCAAGGAGAAGGTGCAGATCCACCCGGAGAACCAGCCGCTGGCCTCCATCCCCTTCCAGAACTACTTCCGCATGTACGAGAAGCTCGCCGGCATGACCGGCACGGCGCTGACCGAAGCCGAGGAGTTCGGCAACATCTACGGGCTCGAGGTTTCCGAGATCCCGACCAACCTGCCGGTGCAGCGCCTCGACGAGGACGACGAGGTGTACCGGACGGTCGAGGAGAAGTACAAGGCCATCGTCAAGGAGATCCGCGAGGCGCACGCCAAGGGCCAGCCGACGCTGGTCGGCACCACCTCGATCGAGAAGTCGGAATATCTCGCCGAGCGCCTGAGGGCGGAGGGCTTCAAGGACTTCCAGGTGCTGAACGCCCGCCACCACGAGCAGGAGGCGGCGATCGTCTCCCAGGCCGGGCGGCCGGGCGCCATCACCATCGCCACCAACATGGCCGGCCGCGGCACCGACATCCAGCTCGGCGGCAACGCCGACATGCGCATCCGCCAGGAGCTGGGCGACATGCCGGCGGGGCCCGAGCGCGAGGCGCAGGAGAAGGCGATCCGCGACGACATCCAGCGGCTGAAGGAGCAGGCGCTCGCCGCCGGCGGCCTTTACGTGCTCGCCACCGAGCGCCACGAGTCGCGGCGCATCGACAACCAGCTCCGCGGCCGCTCGGGCCGCCAGGGCGACCCCGGCCGCTCCAAGTTCTTCCTGTCGCTGCAGGACGACCTGATGCGCATCTTCGGCTCCGAGCGCATGGATTCCATGCTGCAGAAGCTCGGCCTGAAGGAAGACGAGGCCATCATCCACCCCTGGATCAACAAGGCGCTGGAAAAGGCGCAGAAGAAGGTCGAGGCGCGCAACTTCGACATCCGCAAGAACCTGCTCAAGTTCGACGACGTGATGAACGACCAGCGCAAGGTGGTGTTCGAGCAGCGCATCGAGCTGATGGACGGCGAGAACCTCGGCGAGACCGTCGCCGAGATGCGCCAGGACGTGATCGAGGACCTCGTCGCCAAGCACATTCCCGAGACGGCCTATGCCGAGCAGTGGGACACGGCCGGGCTGAAGGAGGGCGTGCGCGCCTATCTCAACCTCGACCTGCCGATCGAGACGTGGGCGGCCGAGGAAGGCATCGACGAGGAGCAGATCCGCGAGCGCATCAGCGAGGCGGTCGAGGCGGCGGCGAAGGACCGTGCCGAGCGGTTCGGCCCCGACATCATGGCCTATGTCGAGAAGTCTATCGTGCTGCAGACGCTCGACCACCTGTGGCGCGAGCATCTGGTCAATCTCGACCATCTGCGCTCGGTCGTCGGCTTTCGCGGCTATGCCCAGCGCGCCCCGCTGCAGGAGTACAAGGGCGAGGCGTTCGAGCTGTTCCAGGCGATGCTCTCCAACCTGCGGCAGGCCGTCACCGCGCAGCTCATGCGGGTGGAGCTGGTGCGCGAGGCGGCCGACGCCCCGCCGCCACAGGCGCCGACGCAGATCCGCGGCGAGCACATCGACGCCACCACCGGCGAGGACGATTTCGGCGAGACCGCGGTGGCCGTGGCGACGGAGAGCCGCGTCGTGCCGGCCGAGGAGCGCGATCCCAACGACCCCTCCACCTGGGGCAAGATCGGCCGCAACGAGGCCTGCCCCTGCGGCTCGGGCAAGAAGTACAAGCACTGCCACGGCGCGTTCGCCTGAGAACCCGCCCACACCCCTCCGCCGCGCACGGGCCTGCCGGGGCGCGGTTTTCGTCTGGAAGAATAGTTAAGTAATAGCTTTACTTTTTCTCCTGGCACGGCGAGGCGCCGGAGATAAGTTAACTCCGTGCTTAATCATTCGGCGCCCATCGATCCGATCTTCCACGCCCTTGCCGACCCGGTCCGCCGGAGCCTGGTGGAGCGCCTGTCGTTCGGCCCCGCCTCGGTCAGCGAGCTTGCCCGGCCGCTGCCGATCTCGCTGCCGGGCGTGGTGCAGCACCTCGCCGTCCTCGAGGGCAGCGGCCTCGTCCGCACCTGCACGCTGGACGGCGCGGCGCTCGCCGCCGTAGACGGCTGGCTGACCGACCAGCGCCGCCGCTGGGAGCACCGGTTCGACCGGCCCGGCGCCTTTCTTTCCGGGGAAGCCCCAGGGGCCGGATCCGAGGCTTCGCCTTCACCGAGCAGGGCGCGTATCGCGACGGCGACGTCGCCGGACGGGAGGAGGGGACCCGGGCGCTTCTGGAAGCGCTGGCGGGCGAGATCGCCCGCGCGGCCTGAGGCATCCGCCCTCCTGCTTCCGCGCCGGTCCGGGTGGAAAAGTTCCTAGCGCGACAGCATGTCGGTGATCGCGTCGAGGGAGGCCTCGACGGCGGCCCTGCCGGCGGCGATGGCCTCGCCGGCGCGGTCAAAGTCCATCAGGTTGATCGCAGCGACCTCGGGGGCGATCAGCACGTGCGGCGGCTCGCCCGCCAGCCGCGAGCGGGTGATCTTCTCCTGCATGATGTTCAGCGAGTTGACCAGCACGTCGAAATAGCCCGGCGCATGCGGCCCGCCCTTGACCAGATAGGGCAGGAAGCGTCCGGCGGGATCGCGCAGCGCGGCGGGGATCTGCTCCAGCATCTGCGAGATGCGCAGGGTGCGCGCGGCTTCCTCGTCCTCGCCGAGGCCGGCGCGCAGCTTTTCCCGGCGGCGGCCGAGCAGGCCCTGGCCGACATGGACGGCGATGACGAAGTCAGCGCCCAGCGCCCGGCACGTAGAGACGGGAACCTGGTTGACCAGCCCGCCGTCGACCAGCCATTTGCCGTCGAGCAGCATGGGGCTGAAGATGCCGGGCATCGAGATCGAGGCGCGGATCGCGGCGTCCGCCGGCCCGCTCTGCAGCCAGATCTCGCGCCCGTCGGCAAGGTCGGTCGCCACCGCGGCGAAGGCGGTCGGCAACCCTTCGATCGGCTGGTCGATGCCGAGGTCGCGCAGCAGGCGCTGGATGCGCTGGCCCTCGATGACGCCGCCGGTGGCGAGGCTGACGTCGACCAGCGACATGATCATGCGCCGGTCCACGGCGGTCGCCCATGCCTTCAGCGCGTCGAGCCTGCCGGCGGCATGCGCCCCGCCGACCAGGGCGCCCATCGAGGTGCCGGCGATGGCGACCGGCTCTATCCCGGCGTCGAGCAGGGCCTCGACCACGCCGATATGCGACCAGCCGCGCGCCGCGCCGCCGCCGAGCGCCAGACCGACCCTGTAGTTCGCCATCACCCGCCCCGCATCCGTCCGCGTCGCGGCGCATGCTAGAGCAATTCCGGCGGGAGCGCGACGCGGTTTCCGCCCGGAACGGCGTGAAAACAAGAAGATAGGCCGCCTCGTCCTCGCGCGGCGTAGCGGGCTGCCGGCGGCGTCTCACCGATTCTTAAAGACTCCGCGCTAAGGCTCCGGGAGCGAGTGCGACAAGCGGAGTGTGTGCGTGCGTTTTTCCGCCGTATCGACGGCCGACCGGCTGCTGCCGGAGCCTGTGGCTGCGCGGGTGCGCCCGCTGCTCGACCGCGTCGACGGCCTGTTCTTCGCCGCCGACGAGCGCGGCCATGCCGGGCGCGCCTCGCTGGTCGCCTTCGCGATCCGCATCGCCAGCGCCGCCATCGCGCTCGTCAGCCAGGTGCTGATGGCGCGCTGGATGGGCGGCTTCGACTACGGCGTCTTCGTCCTCGTCTGGACGGTGATGATCATGGTCGGCGACATCTCCTGCCTCGGCTTCCAGACCTCGATCATCCGCTTCATCCCGGAATATCGCGAGCGCCGCCAGCCGGCGGAGCTCAGGGGCGCGATCCAGGCGGCGCGCGTCTTCGTGCTGGTCACGTCCAGCCTCGTCGCCGCGCTCGGCCTCGCCGGGGTGTGGCTGTTCTCGGATCGGATCGAGAGCTACTACGTGCTGCCGTTCTATCTCGGCCTCGCCTGCCTGCCGGTGATCGCGCTGTCCGACGTGCTCGAGGGCGTGGCGCGGGCCAACGGCTGGTCCGTCCTGGCGCTGGCGCCGGTCTATATCGTGCGGCCGCTGCTGATCCTGGCGCTGATGGGCGGCGCGGTCGTGCTCGGCCATCCGCCGAGCGCGCAGGTCGCGGTTGTGTGCGCGCTTCTCGCCACGCTCGCCACCACGGTCTACCAGATCGCCACCATCGTGCCGCCGGCCACGGCCGAGGTGAGGGGCGTCGCGCCCCGGTTCCGCCTGCGCGAGTGGGTGGCGGTGTCGCTGCCGATCTTCCTCGTCGACGGCTTCTTCTACCTGCACACCAATGCCGACATCCTGATGATCGGCTGGTTCATGCAGCCCGACGACGTCGGCGTCTATTTCGCCACGCTCAAGCTGCTGGCGCTGGTCCACTTCGTCTATTTCGCGGTCAAGGCCGGCGTCGCCCAGCGCTACGCGCAATATGCGCATGGCGGCGACCACGAGCGGCTCGCCGCGTTCGCGCGCGAGACCGTGTCGTGGACCTTCTGGCCGTCGCTCGCCATGGCGGCGCTGATGCTCCTCCTCGGCAAGCCGATGCTGATGCTGTTCGGGCCGGGCTTCGAGGCCGGCTATACGCTGCTGTTCCCGCTGATGGCCGGGGTGGTGGCGCGCGCCGCGGTCGGGCCGGCCGAGAGCCTCCTGACGATGAGCGGCCATCAGAACGCCTGTGCCACGGTGTTCGGGGTCACGCTCGCCGTCAATCTCGGGCTCAACCTGGCGCTGATCCCGTCATGGGGGCTATGGGGCGCGGCGACCGCGACGGCGATCGCCATGGGCGTCGAGGCGCTGCTTCTGGCGCTGACCGTCCATCGCCGGCTGGGAATTGTGATGATCGTGCCGCTCGGCGGCAAGAGACAAGAGGCCTTGCGATGACCGCTGTTCCGCTTCTGGAGGAAGAGGGCGGCGTGCCCTCCGTCTCGACCGACATGGGGGGCCTCGCCGACGGGCGGCGGGTGCGGCGCTCGCTCGCCATCTATCCGGCGTCGGCCGGCTTCGAGCTGGTCGAGGAGCTGGAGCACCTGAGCGCGCGCTCGATCGAGCCGAACGTGTTCTTCAACCCGCGTTTCCTTGCGCCGGCCATGCCGCGCCTCGACGACCGCGACGTGCGGCTCGCCGTCATCCGCGACGGCGACGAGGCGAAGAGCCGGCTGCGGCTTCTGGTGCCGTTCACGGTCGAGCGCCCGGCGCCGCCCTTCGGCGCGCCGATCCTGCGTACCTGGTCGAGCCCGTTCGGCCCGCTCGGCACGCCGCTGGTCGACCGCGACGATCCGGCGGGCGTGATCTCGGATTTCCTCGAGATGCTGGCGCGGCCGCGCATCAAGCTGCCGAAGGTGTTCGCCTTTCCCGAGGTGCGGCTCGACGGGCCGTTCGCCGCGCTGGTCGGCGCCCATGCCGAGGCGCACGACCTGCCGATCTCGCTCGCCAACCGGGTGGAGCGGCCGCATCTCCAGGGCCATGCCGACGGCGACGACTACCTGCGCGCATCGCTGCGCGGCCATCACTTCCGCGAGTTCCGCCGGCTGAAGCGGCGGCTGGGTGAGCAGGGCGCGCCCGACTACGCGGTGGCGCGCCAGCCGGAAGAGGTGCGCCTCGCCATCGAGGCGTTCCTGGCGCTGGAGGCGTCGGGCTGGAAGGGCCGCGCCCGCACGGCCATGGCCGTCGACCGCTACCGCGCCGCCTTCGTGCGCGAGGCCGCCCAGCGGCTCGCCGAGCGCGACCTGTGCCGGGTGCACCAGCTTTCGCTCGACGGCAGGGCCATCGCCAGCCTCGTCGTCTTCGTCGAGGCGGGCGTCGCCTATACGTGGAAGACCGCCTACGACGAGGACTTCGCCCGCTTCTCGCCGGGAACGCTACTCGCCGTCGAGGCGACGCGGACGCTGCTCGATGATCCCAATGTCGACATCGCCGATTCCTGCACCGTGCCCGACCATCCGGTGATGAGCCGGTTGTGGCAGGAGCGCCGGCCGCTCGGCACGCTGGTGCTGGGCCTGTCGCCCGACGCCGGCCGCCAGACCCGGCAGGCCGCCTCGCAGCTCGACCTCTACCGCCAGACGCGCAACGCCGTGCGCCTGCTGCGCGGCCGGGTCAAGCGCGCGTTCCGGCGGGGGTGAAGGCCGACATGCTTTCGGGCGTCGGCGCAGCCCCTCACCTGCCTGCCGGCATCCTCTCCCCGTAAACGGGGAGAGGAGGACTGGCCGCAATCTCGC
>JAEZXF010000178.1 GCA_023419995.1 Pseudomonadota bacterium
ACGCCGACGGCGACCGCGCCCTCGAGGGCGAGCCCGGCGGCGGCCGCGCCGTAGAGATAGCGGCCGTCGAGCGACAGCTCCGCGGCGTCGCCGGCGGCGATCTCGGGCGTGTCGACGGTCAGATCGAACTCGATCCTGTCGGGCACGAAGTCCTCGACGAGGAAATTGGCGCGGGCGATCGCCGCCGCCTTCGGGTCGGTGTGGATCGCCATCGTCCAGGTGCCGCGCATCGCGTTCGGCTGCAGCGCGAACGGCACGTGGTGGCCGCCGAGGGCGCGGCCGTCGCTGACGGCGCGCTTCTCCTCGACGCCGTCGGGACGGCTGAAGATGAAGGTCAGCGGCAGGTTCTCGACCGCGTCGGCGGCGTCGTCGCGGGTAAGCGCGGCGGCGTGCACGGTCTCGCCGGCGCGGTAGATGCCGCGCTCGGTCCAGGCGAAGACGTCGACGGCGCCGGGTGCGGCGCGGCCGGTGACGCCGCGGTCGGACAGGTCGAAGCCGGCCCGCGTCATGTCGAGGAAGACGAAGTCGCCGTCCGCGCCCCTGGCGGTGAGGCCGGCCGGCGCGAGGCCGGAGGTGCCGCGCATCAGGCCGGGCGTGAAGGTGGCGCGGCCGCGCGCGTCGGTCACGGCCTCGCCGAGAATCTCGTTGTTGCGGGCGAGGAGCTGGAGCGTGGCGCCCGCCACCGGCTGCGCGCTCGACAGCGCGCGGGCGAAGACGGTCAGCCCGTCCTGTCCGGCATAGGTCGAGAGGCCGATGTCGGAGACGACGACCCACTGCGTCGCCTTCGAGTTCCAGGATTCGCTCTTGTCGCCCTCGGGGATGGCGACCATCACGTAGACGCCGGGCTTGCGCTCGGGCAGCGCCTCGTCGACCGGGAAGCTCGCCAGCGCCTCCTTGTTCTGCTCGCCGGCGAACTCGATGCTGCCTTCCCAGACCAGCTCGCCGTTCTCGGCGAGCGTGTCCATGTCGTACTCGCTGAGCTGGCGCAGGAAGTTCCAGCCCGAGAGCAGGTTGGCCAGCGCGCGGTCGCCGATGCGGTGCAGCTTGATCGCGGCGGTCGGCGCGTTGACGCCAACCATGGGGATGCCGTGGCGGCCGGTGGCGGGCAGCACGAAGTTCTCGCCGGAGAAGCGCACGGTCGGTGCGCGGTCGCGGACGTAGACGTTGAGCGACACCGGGCTGTCGGTGATCTCGCCGATGGCCGAAGGCAGGCCCTGGCGCACGGCGATGCGGTAGTGGCTGCCGTGCTCCAGCCCTTCGACGCAGATCTGGCGTCCGCCGGCGCTGGTGGCCTTCGGCGCGGCGTCGTCGACGGTGAAGAAGGAGGCGTAGTCGACGCCCGACTTCACCAGATCCTCCGAGAACTGTATGCAGACGCGCGGCTCGGCCAGGTCTGCGTCGACCGTGTGGTCGACGACGCGGAAGCCCTTGCGCGCCTTGAGGTCGAGATAGGCGGCGCGCACGGCGGCGTCGTTGACGAGGGCGAGGCTGGCCTCGTAGGCCTGTAGGGCCGGGCGGTAGACGTCGCGGCGGTCGAGCGCCTGGCCGAGGGCCGCGAGGCTGCCGGCGCGCAGGGAAGCGCCGCGCGCCAGCCCGTAGGCCGTCAGCGCGGCCGAGGTGCCGTCGCGCGCGAGCTGGGCGCGCTCGTTGTAGTTCTGGCTCTCGATGGCGAGCAGCGCGCGCGACAGCCCGCTCCACAGCGCCGCGTCGTCGCCCTCGATCGCCAGGGCCGCCTTGTAGGATTCGGCGGCGTCGCGGGCGTTGCCGGCGTCGAGCGCGTCCCGGCCGGCGGCGGAGAGGAAGACGAGGCCCTGCTCGGCCTGCGGCTCGGCGTCGGCGAAGGTGGCGCGATAGCGCCTGGCGTCGACCTTCATGTAGTCGGGCACGTAGGAGAGGGCGGGCGGCGCGCCGAGGTCCGGCTCGTCGCCGGCGACCAGAATCTTGCCGGCGACCGCGCCGGGGAACGGGTTCAGCGTGCTGTAGTCCGACTTGAGGAAGCACCACTGGGCGCGGGTGTTGTAGGTGAAGGCGCGGCATTCGCCGTCGGCGAGGCAGACCGCCTCGCAGGCGTCGAGCGAGACGTCGCGCTCCGTCCGCAGGTCGAAGCCGAAATAGTCGGCGTCCTTGACGGTGACGACGGACCTCGCATCCTGCGCCCCGGCCGGGCCGGCGAGGACAGCGAGCATGAACAGGAATGCGGACAGGAAATGGGCCGCGCGCATCGTCATGATGATCTCCAAATGCTGCTGCTGTCCCCTAGCGTCAGATGAGCAGGGCGGGACCGAACTTGTCAACTGGTGGCGCAGCATTGCGACGGGATCGCGACAGGGGATGCGATCGGGATAACATGACTGTTTTTATCATGTTATTTGCAAGCTATATCAACGACTTACCTTGATTTTTGACCGATTGATAAAAAACAGGATCGTGCTAGCATTTTCCCAAAACCATAAATGGGGAACATCGCCATGGCCGAGAGCCAGCATAGGGAGGGCATAGCCGCCGGCCGGCTCGCCCTGCCGCAGTACGCCGACAACTTCTCCGACCTGCACCCGCCGCTCGACAGGCACGAGGCGCTCGTCGAGGCTG
>JAEZXF010000225.1 GCA_023419995.1 Pseudomonadota bacterium
CCGGAGTACAGCCTCGCCGTCTGGCACGGCGTCAACACGCCGCTGATCATGAGCGTGGTGGCGATCGTCGGCGGCGTGCTGCTCTATCTCTCGCTGCGCACCTATCTCGCCCGCGGCGAGGACGGCCCGCCGCTGTTCCGCGAGTTGCGCGGCCAGCGCATCTTCGAGCGCATCCTCGTCACCATCTCGTGGCGCAGGGCACGCTGGCTGGAGACCCATTTCGGCACCCGCCGGCTGCAGCCGCAGCTTCGCATCGTCGTGGCGGTCGCCTTCGTCGCGGCGCTGTGGCCCCTGTTCAGCGCCGGCTTCAACCCCGGGCTGCCGAGCTTCGCCGGGGTCGATCCCGTCTTCGCCGCCATCTGGACGGTCGGCGGCATCTGCGCGGTCGGCGCGGCGTACCAGGCCAAGTATCACCGGCTCGCTGCCCTGATCCTGATGGGCGGGGCCGGCATCGTCACCTGCATCACCTTCGTCTGGTTCTCGGCGCCCGACCTCGCGGTGCCCCAGCTCGTGGTCGAGATCGTCACCACCGTCCTCATCCTGCTCGGCCTGCGCTGGCTGCCCAAGCGCATCGAGAAGATCGACAACTCGGTCAATCCCGCCGCGCGCATGCGCCGCCACCGCGACTTCGCGCTCGCCGTCCTGTGCGGCGTCGGCATGACGATGATCGCCTACGTGATGATGACCACGCCGCTGCCCGACACCATCGCCGACTTCTTCCTGACGCGCGCCTACAGCGAGGGCGGCGGCACCAACGTCGTCAACGTCATCCTGGTCGACTTCCGCGGCTTCGACACGTTCGGCGAGATCACGGTGCTCGGCATCGTCGCGCTCACGGTCTTCGCGCTGCTGCGCCGCTTCCGCCCGGCGCCCGACAGCGTCGGCGTGCCCGAGCAGCAGCGGATCCAGGACGCCTTCGACAAGGAGCGCCCCGACCGCGAGGTCGGCGAGACGGTGCGCGACTATCTCCTGGTGCCGTCCGTCATCATGCAGTGGATGTTCCCCGTCGTCGTCCTGCTCGCCGCCTACCTGTTCCTGCGCGGCCATGACCTGCCGGGCGGCGGCTTCGCGGCCGGCATCACCATGGCGATCGGCTTCCTGCTGCAATATATCGGCGGCGGCACGCGCTGGGTCGAGGACCGGCTGCGCATCCTGCCGCTGCGCTGGATCGGCTTCGGCCTGCTGATGGCCGCCTTCACCGGGCTCGGCGCGTGGCTGTTCGGCATGCCGTTCCTGACCTCGTACTTCCAGTACACCGAGGTGCCGTTCATCGGCAAAGTGCCGACCGCCTCGGCGCTGCTGTTCGACCTCGGCGTGTTCTCGCTGGGCGTCGGCGCCACGGTGCTGATCCTCATCGCGCTCGCCCACCAGTCGGTGCGCAGCCATCGCGTGCGCGCCGTCGAGGCTGCCAAGGTGGAGGAGGACGCCTGATGGAGCTCGTCCTCGCCATCGGCATCGGCATCCTCGTCGGCTCCGGCGTGTGGCTGCTGCTGCGCCCGCGCACCTACCAGGTCATCATCGGGCTGGCGCTGCTTTCCTATGCCGTCAACCTGTTCATCTTCTCGATGGGGCGCCTCAAGGTGAACGCGCCGCCGGTGCTTTCCGGCGCGGGCGAGGTCGATCCGTCGACCTTCGCCGATCCGGTGCCGCAGGCGCTGGTGCTCACCGCGATCGTCATCGGCTTCGCCACCACGGCGCTGTTCCTCGTCGTCCTGCTCGTCTCGCGCGGGCTGACGGGAACCGACCACGTCGACGGAAGGGAGCCCGAGCGATGATCGCGGCGCCCGAGCATCTCGTCATCGCGCCGGTGGTGCTGCCGCTGGTCGCCGGCGCGCTGCTGCTGTTCTTCGACGACCGCGAGCGCCTGCTGAAGGCGACGATCTCGATTCTGACGGCCTTCGCGCTGCTGCTGATCTCGGTGGTGCTGCTGCTGGCGGCGCATGCCGACGGCCAGCCGGGAGCGGGGCGCATCGCCGTCTACCTTCTCGGCAACTGGCCGCCGCCTTTCGCCATCGTGCTGGTCCTCGACCGGCTGTCGGCGATGATGCTGGTGCTGACGGCCGTGCTGTCCATCCCGGCGCTCGTGTTCTCCATCGCCCGCTGGCAGAAGGCGGGCCCGCACTTCCACACCCTGTTCCTGCTGCTGCTGATGGGGCTGAACGGCGCTTTCCTGACCGGCGACCTGTTCAACCTGTTCGTGTTCTTCGAGGTGATGCTGGCGGCGTCCTACGGCCTCGCGCTGCACGGCTCCGGCATCCTCCGCGTGCGCGCCGGCATGCACTACATCGCCATCAACCTGGCCGCCTCGCTGCTGTTCCTCATCGGCGTGTCGATGATCTACGGCGTCACCGGCACGCTCAACATGGCGGACCTGGTGCTGCGGATCGTGCAGGTTCCGGACGAGAACCGCATGATGCTCGACGCGGGCGCGGCGATCCTTGGCGTCGCCTTCCTGATCAAGGCCGGCATGTGGCCGCTGTCGTTCTGGCTGCCGACGATGTACACGGCGGCGTCGGCGCCGGTGGCGGCGATCTTCGCCATCATGAGCAAGGGCGGCGTCTACGTCATCCTGCGGCTGGCGCTGCTGTTCTCCGCCGCGGGAATGCCCGAGGGCGCGACCGCATTCGGCTGGCAGTTCCTGTTCTTCGGCGGGGTGGCGACCATCACCTTCGGCGCGATCGGGGTTCTCGCCTCGCAGGCGCTGGGCCGGCTCGCCGGCTATTCGGTGCTGGTCTCGTCCGGGACCCTGCTGGCGGCGATCGGCCTGTCGCAGACCGGGGTGACCGCCGGGGCTCTGTTCTATCTCGTCAGCTCGACGCTGACGATCTCGGCCTTCTTCATGCTGATCGAGCTGGTGGAGCGCGGGCAGGACTCCTTCGCCAACGTGCTCGCCGTGACGCAGGAGGCGTTTGGCGAGGGCGAGGACGACGAGGAGGCCGAGGCCGAGGTGGGCGTGACGATCCCCGCGACGCTCGCCGTGCTCGGCATCAGCTTCGGCCTGTGCGGCATCCTGCTCGCCGGCCTGCCGCCGCTGCCGGGCTTCCTCTCCAAGTTCGCCATCCTCTCGGCGATGTTCAACCCGGCCGGGCTCGGCGAGGGCGGCGAGATCGGCGGGGCGTCGTGGTGGCTCGCCGCGCTGCTCATCCTGTCCGGCCTGTCGGCGCTGATCGCGATGAGCCGCGCCGGCATCCGCGCGTTCTGGGCGCCGGTCGACATCGTCGTGCCGCGTGTGCTCCTCATCGAGATCCTGCCCGTCGGCGCGCTGCTGGCGCTGACGCTGGCGCTGACGATCCAGGCCGGGCCGGTGATGCGCTTCATGGAGGCGACGGCGGAAGGCCTGCACCAGCCCTGGTTCTACGTCGAGAGCGTGATCGAGGCGCCGCGCGCCACCGGACGGGAGAGCGCACGGTGAGCCGCGTCTTCCCCTATCCGCTGATGATGGCGTCGCTGGTCGTCACCTGGCTGCTGCTGACCAGCTTCTCGGCGGGGAACCTGATCCTCGGCGCCGGGGTCGCGCTTCTCGCCGGGCAGGGCCTTGCCGCCCTCCACCCGACGAAGCCGCGCCTGCGCCGCTGGCAGCTCATTCCCAAGCTCGTCGCCATCGTGCTCTACGACATCGTGCGCTCCAACGTCGCCGTGTGCCGCATCATCCTCAGCGGCGCGCGCCGCGAGCGCATCTCCGGCTTCGTCTCGATCCCGCTCGACCTCAGGGACCCGACCGGCCTCGCCGTGCTGTCGATCATCATCACCAGCACTCCGGGCACGGCCTGGATCGACTACAATTCGGCACACGGCATGCTCCTCATCCATGTCTTCGACCTGGTGGACGAGGAGGGATGGCGCGAGCTGATCAAGACGCGCTACGAGCACCTGCTGATGGAGATATTCGAATGAGCGAGATGATCCTCCTCGTCGCCGTCACTCTGGCGCAGGGGATGCTGGCGCTCGCCATGGCGTTCGCGCTGGCGCGGATGATCCGCGGCCCCCGCGCGCAGGACCGGGTGCTCGGCCTCGACACGCTCTACGTCAACTCGATGCTGATGCTGCTCGTCTTCGGCATCCGCACCGGCAGCACGCTCTATTTCGAGGCGGCGCTGATCATCGCCGTCCTCGGCTTCGTGGCCACGGCCGCCCTCGCCAAGTTCCTGATGCGCGGCGAGGTGATCGAATGAGCCACGCCGCCGAGCTTCCCGTCTGGGCGGCCGTGCTCGTCGCCTTCTTCGTGCTTCTCGGCGCGGGGCTGGCGCTGATCGGCTCCTACGGCTTCCATCGGCTGCATTCGTTCTACGACCGCATCCACGCGCCGACGCTCGGCACGAGCTGGGGCACGGGCGCCATCGTGATGGCCTCGATGATCTGCTTCACCCTGCTGCAGTCGCGGCCGGTGCTGCACGAGATCCTCGTCGGCATCTTCGTGACGGTGACGATGCCGGTGACGCTGATGCTGCTCGGCCGCGCCGCGCTCTACCGCGACCGTGCCGAGCGCAATCCCGCCGTACCGGCGATGGATCCGCCGAAGGGGTCGCTGACCCAGGCCGCGGGCGAGCCTTCCGCAGAGGGCGAGGCCGGGAGCTAGACCGGCCGGAGGGGACAGGGCAGCCATGCAGTCGCTCACACGGCAGATCATCGCAGGGGTGCTGACCATCATTCCGCTCGGCGTCACCGCGTGGATCCTGTGGTTCGTCGTCGACATGCTGATCTGGATCGGCCGGCCGGCGACCTTCGCGCTCTCCGGCGCGCTCCGGCCGACCCTGCCGGAGGTCGCCGACCTCGTCCAGGAAGGCTGGTTCCAGTCGGGCGTGGCGCTGCTGCTGGCGCTGCTGTTCCTCTACCTGCTCGGCCGCACGGCCAACGCCGTGCTCGGCCGCCGCCTGCTGCGCGCCTTCGACAGGCTGGTCGAGGGCGTGCCGTTCGCCCGCACGGTCTACGGCGCGACGCAGACGCTGATCCGCTCGCTGGGCGGCGACGGCCAGCCGACGGGGCAGCGCGTGGTGCTGATCGAGTTCCCGTCCGAGCACATGCGCGCCGTCGGCATCGTCACCCGGGTGTTCCCGGCGACGCAGACCAACCCGGAGCTCGCCGCCGTCTACGTGCCGACGACGCCGAACCCGACGTCGGGCTTCGTCGAGATCGTCCCCACGTCGCGGCTGGTCTGGCTCGACTGGACCAAGAACGACGCGATGGCCTTCATCGTCTCCGGCGGCGCCATGGCGCCGGACAACGTGCCGATCAACTGGCCGGGCATGCCGCCGCTCGTCATTCCTTCTCCGCAGTCTCTTCCCGGGAAAACTGCCAGCGCTCGAAGCCGAGCACGACGAAAAGAGCCATGATGAACGGCACGATCAGGTAGAGCAGCCGGAAGACGAGAAGTGCCGCGAGCACGTCGGCCGGGTCCATCTCGGACAGGCCGGTGATGAAGACGAGCTCCAGCACGCCGAGCCCGCCGGGGGCGTGCGACAGCAGCGCGGCGGAGAACGAGATCAGGAAGATGCCGAGCACGATCATGAAGCCGGGGTTGCCCGCCTCCGGCAGCGCGAAATAGATGATGCCCGCCGCGCCGATCAGCTCGATCGGGGCGATGACGAGCTGGCGCATGACGATCGGGAAGCGGGGATAGTTGATCTCGACCGCCCCGAGCCTGAGCGGCCGGAACCCGAGCGCGCTGCCGGCGACGTAGAGGCCGACGAGCCCGAGCACCAGCATCCCCGTCGCGGCCGACGCCTCGACCGGCAGCACGTCGACGAAGCGCTCCGTCAGCGCCGGCTCGAGGATGAGGACGAAGCCGGTCAGCATCACGGTGCCGAGGACGAAGGTGAAGGAGCAGAAGGCGACGAGGATGCCGACCTCGGCGCCGCTCAGCCCCTTCGCGGTGTAGGCGCGGTAGCGCACGACCGAGCCGGAGAACACGGACGCGCCGATGTTGTGCGACAGCGCGTAGGTCGTGAAGGACGCGATGGTGATGTAGAGCCAGGGAACGCTGCGCCGGAGATGGAGGAGCGCGAGGTGGTCGTAGGCGGCGAGCGCGCCGTAGGCGACGAAGGTGGCGGCGACGGCCAGCAGCCAGTCGCGGCCCGAGATGGCCATCAGGCTGTCCCAAAGCTCGTCGAGGGAGAGCCCGCGCAATTCGTGGTAGAGCAGCCAGATCGAGAACGCGACGGCCGCAATGCCCACGAC
>JAEZXF010000272.1 GCA_023419995.1 Pseudomonadota bacterium
AATGTTTGCCGGGATGCGACGTGCGCGCTTGCTCGGCGCGCGCGGCTCGCCCATACTGCGCTCCTCCGGGCAGCGAAGGCGGGCGATCGTCGCCATAGGTCTTTCCGCCCGGAACTGGCGGGCGGGCCGGGCTGGACCCGCCGCCCGGGCCGGCGCGCCGCGCCGGGGGATCTGATCGGGGAAGGCGCATGGGCTTCGAGGAGCTTCGCACGCAGATACTGGCGCAGTTCCCGTCGATGGGGCCGCAACTGCGGCAGGCCGCGCAATACGCGCTCGACAATCCGAGCGAGGTGGCGGTCAGCTCGGTGCGCAAGCTGGCGAAGGCCGCCGGGGTCAAGCCCAACACCTTCATGCGCCTGGCCTGGCTGCTCGGCTTCAACGGCTTCGAGGAGTTCCGCGAGCCGTACCGCAAGCTGGTGACGCGCACCGGCGAGAGCTTTCCCGACCGCGCCCGCTGGCTGCAGTCGCTGGCCAAGAGCGGCCAGCACGGCCATCTCTACAGCCAGATGGCGTCGTCCTCGATCTCCAATGTCGAGCACCTGTTCTCGGCGACGCGGATCGACGAGCTGAGCGACCTCGCGCGCCGCATGGTCGCGGCCCGCAACGTCTTCATCCTCGGGCTCGGCACCTGCTTCTCGGTGGCGCACGGCTTCTGGTATGTCGGGCGCATGGCGGTCGACAACTTCACGCTCCTGCCGCAGCACGGCGCGCTGCCGATGGACGACATCTCGCGCCTGTCGGCCGAGGACGTGCTGGTCGTCGTCTCGTTCAATCCCTACCGCTCGGAAGTGGCGCAGTCGGCGCGGCTCGCCCGGGCGCGGGGCGCCTATGTCGTGTCGATCACCGACAGCCAGGCGTCGCCCGCCTCGCTCGGCGCGGACCGCGTCTTCGTCACCCCGACGCGCACGCCGCAGTTCTTCCCCTCGACCCAGGCGGCGACCGCGCTGCTCGAGACGCTGCTCGCCTTCATCATCGCCGAGAGCGGCGCCGGGGTCATCGACCGCATCAACGCGTTCCATCGCCTGCGCGAGGAGACCGGCGCCTACGAGCGCGGCTTCGGCTGAGGCCGCCTCCGCGCCATCCCGCCTTTCCATCCGCCTTTCTCCGGTTGCGCGCGCCGGCGCGCCGCACGCATGGTAGATCACTCCGCAGCGCCGGGGCGAAAACGCGCAGCCGCTTACAAAACAAACGTATCAGTGATTGACACATACCAATCATATGTTCACTATGAACCCAAAGACGCGGACAGGCCGCATGGGCGTCTCCCCCCGAGGGAGGCGATGGAGGCCTAGCTGCCCGCCGACCGTTCGATCATCAACCGAGCCGCACGACGGCGAGGCAGGAAAAGGGGAATAGCGAGATGGACGTTGGAGTGTTTCTCGGCACGCAGCACATGCCGGATGCCGATATCCGCAAGGAATTCGAGAACCATGTCGAACAGACCAAGGTCATCCGCGACTCGGGCTTCGACGCGCTGTGGCTCGCCCAGCACTACCTGACCTATCCCGACCAGTTCCTGCAGACCAACCCGATGATGGCGCGGCTCGCCGCCGACGCCGGCGACATGCGGCTCGGCACCAACATCCTCGTGCTGCCGCTGCACAACATCATCGACATCGCCGAGCAGTACGCGACCATCGACATCATCACCGGCGGCAGGCTGATCCTCGGCGCCGCGCTCGGCTACCGCGACATCGAGTACGACAATTTCGGCGTCGACCGGAAGCGCCGCGCCAAGCTGTTCGACGAGCAGATCGACGCGCTCAAGCTGCTGTGGGAAGAGGACAACGCCACCTACGAGGGCGAGTTCGTCAAGTTCGAGAACATCTCGATCCGCCCGCGCCCGCTGCAGCGCCCGCGCCCGCCGATCTGGATCGGCGCCGCCGCCGACCCGGCGGTCAAGCGCGCCGCCCGCAAGGGCGATGCCTGGATCGCCACCTCGGTGACCGCCTTCGAACCGATCAAGGAGCAGGTCGGCATCTACCACAAGGAGCGCGAGCTGGCCGGCCTGCCGGCCAACCCGGACGGCATCGTCTCCGGCGTCGAGCTGTACTGCGCGCCGACCAAGGCCGAGGCCATGGAGCTCGGCGCGACCTACATCGCCAACAAGTACAAGGCCTACTACGCCTGGGGCATGGGCAAGAACGTGCCGGGCGAATCCGGCGCCGACCTGCCGCTCGAGGAGCTGATCAAGGGCCGCTTCATCGTCGGCACGCCCGACGACTGCATCGAGGAGTGCCGCCGCCGGCGCGACGAGCTCGGCTGCTCGCACCTCCAGGTCCGCATGAACTTCCCCGGCATGCCGCTCGAGAACGTGCTCAAGGGCATCCGGCTGTTCGGCAAGGAAGTGCTGCCGCACATCCGCTGATCCGCTTTCACGGCGCGTTTGCTGTTGCGGCGCGCCGCGCTTCGGGGTTCTCTCTTTCGCATGGCGCCGTCCCGGGGCCGGCCGCCGCGTCCGCGCGGCGTGCCTCGGGCATCGGCGTCCGCACGAGGTAGGAAAGCATGGAAAAGACCGGAACCATCGCCGTGCTCGGCGGAACGGGTGCCCTGGGCAGCGGCATCGCCTACAGGCTGGCGCGGGCCGGCCATCGGGTGATCGTCGGGTCGCGCGATGCGGCCCGGGCGGCGGAGGCCGCGGGCGAGTTCAACGCCCGCGTCGGCCGGGCGGCGTGCGAGGGCGCGCTCAACCGGGACGCCGCGGCCCGCGCCGACCTCGTCATCCTCGCCGTGCCCTACGC
>JAEZXF010000317.1 GCA_023419995.1 Pseudomonadota bacterium
CGCCTATTCCTTCGACATCGACTTCGAGGGCGCGCGGGCCGCCTACAACCGCATGTTCATCGCCTACCTGCGCACCTTCGAGCGCGTCGGCCTGAAGTCGATCCCGATGCGCGCCGACACCGGTCCGATCGGCGGCGACCTCTCGCACGAGTTCATCGTGCTGGCCGACACCGGCGAGAGCGCGGTGTTCTGCCATCGCGACTTCCTCGATCTCGAGGTGCCGGGCGCGGACGTGGACTTCTTCGACGACGCGGCCGTCGCCGGCATCGTCAGGGAGTGGACCACGCCCTACGCCGCGACCGAGGAGATGCACGACGAGGCCACCTGGAACGAGATCGCCGACGGCGAGCGGGTCGCCGCGCGCGGCATCGAGGTCGGTCACATCTTCCACTTCGGCGAGAAGTATTCGAAGCCGATGGGCGCCAAGGTCGCCGGGCCCGACGGCAAGGACCATTTCGTGTCGATGGGCTCCTACGGCAGCGGCCCGACGCGCCTGATCGCCGCGATCATCGAGGCGAGCCACGACGAGAACGGGATCATCTGGCCCGCCTCCGTCGCGCCGTTCGATGCCGTCCTCATCAACATGAAGGCGGGCGAGGCGGCCTGCGACGCCGCGAGCGACTCGCTCTATGCCGCGCTCGGCGCGGCCGGGCTCGACGTGCTTTTCGACGACACCGACCAGCGCCCGGGCGGCAAGTTCGCCACCGCCGACCTGATCGGCGTGCCGTGGCAGGTCATCGTTGGCCCGCGCGGAGTCGAGGCGGGCGAGGCCGAGCTGAAGAACCGCAAGACCGGCGAGCGCGTCACCGTTCCGTTCGGCGAGGTCGTCTCGCGAATCAGGTCGGCGGCATGAGCGAAGCTGCGACCGAGCGGCCGGCCGGCGCCAAGCCTTTCTCGCCCTTCGAGCGCATGGTGGCCTGGCGCTACCTGCGCTCGCGGCGCAAGGACACGGTCATCTCGGTCATCTCGCTGATCTCCTTCACCGGCATCATGCTGGGCGTGGCGACGCTGATCATCGTCATGGCGGTGATGAACGGGTTCCGCGCCGAGCTTCTGTCGCGCATTCTCGGCGTCAACGGCCATCTGGTCGTCCAGCCGATCGACCGCGCCTTCGACGACTATGCCGAGGTCGCCGCCCGCATCAACGGCGTGCCGGGCGTGCGCTACGCCATCCCGCTGATCGAGGGGCAGGTGTTGGCCACCGGGCGCGTCGGCGCCGGCACCGGCGCGCTGGTGCGCGGCATCCGCGAGGAGGACATCACCAAGCTCGACTTCGTCTCCCGCAACATCCGCCAGGGCTCGCTCGTCGGCTTCGCCACCGGGGAGGGCGTCGCGATCGGCCGGCGGATGGCGGACAATCTCGGCCTCGCGGTCGGCGACGGCATCCAGCTCGTCGCGCCCGAGGGCGACGTCACGCCCTTCGGCGTCACGCCGCGCCAGAAGATCTACCCCATCGCGGCGGTGTTCGAGATCGGCATGTCCGAGCTCGACGCCTCGATCATCTACATGCCGCTCGAGGAGGCGCAGCTCTACTTCAACGCCGAGGGCATAGCCCAGACGGTCGAGGTCTTCGTCGACAATCCCGACGCGGTCGACAGCCTGCGCGCGCCGATCGAGGCCGCGGCCGAGCGGCAGATCTACCTGACCGACTGGCGGCAGCGGAACCAGACCTTCTTCTCCGCGCTCCAGGTCGAGCGCAACGTCATGTTCATGATCCTGACGCTGATCGTGCTGGTCGCCGCGCTCAACATCATCTCCGGCCTTATCATGCTGGTGAAGGACAAGGGCCGCGACATCGCCATCCTGCGCACCATGGGCGCGACGAGCGGCGCTGTGATGCGCATCTTCATGATGACGGGGGCGGCGATCGGCGTCACCGGCACCGTCGCCGGCGTCGTCCTCGGCATCGTCGTCTGCCTGAACGTCGAGCGCATCCGCCAGTTCTTCTCGTGGCTGTCGGGAACGACGCTGTTCAACCCCGAGCTCTATTTCCTCAGCCAGCTTCCAGCCAAGATGGACGCCGGCGAGACGGTCTCCGTCGTCCTCATGGCGCTGGCGCTGTCCTTCCTTGCGACGCTGTTTCCCGCCTGGCGCGCGGCGAAGCTCGATCCCGTCGAGGCGTTGCGGTACGAATGATGGCGAAGGGACCGGCACTCGAACTCAAGGCGGTCGAACGGCGCTACGACGAGGGCGAGCGCAAGCTCGTCATTCTCGACGGGGCCGACTTCACCTTGCGGCGCGGCGAGATGGTCGCGCTCGTCGCCCCCTCCGGCGCCGGCAAGTCGACGCTTCTGCATACCGCGGGCCTGCTCGAGCGTCCGGACGGCGGCGACGTCGTGGTCGCCGGCCGCTCCTGCAGCGGCCTTTCGGACGACGACCGCCCGGCGATCCGCCGCAACGAGATCGGCGTCGTCTATCAGTTCCACCACCTGCTGCCGGAATTCACCGCGCTCGAGAACGTGATGATGCCGCAGCTCGTGCGCGGGCTGGCGGCGGCCGATGCACGCGAGCGCGCCATGCAGCTTCTCGACTACATGAAGATCGGGCCCCGCGCCGAGCATCGCCCGGCGGAGCTGTCGGGCGGCGAGCAGCAGCGCGTCGCCATCGCCCGCGCGGTCGCCAACGCGCCGCTGATCCTGCTGGCCGACGAGCCGACGGGCAACCTCGACCCCGCCACGGCGTCCTACGTCTTCGACGCGCTGGAGGCGCTGGTGCGGCAGTCGGGCCTTTCGGCGCTGATCGCCACCCACAACCACGACCTCGCGGCGCGCATGGACCGCCGCGTCACGCTCGCCCAGGGCAGGATCGTCGATTTCTGATCGCGTCGGATGGCCCCGCCTCGCCTGAAAGAGGCGGAGCCGGCCCTTTGGGGA
>JAEZXF010000328.1 GCA_023419995.1 Pseudomonadota bacterium
ACGTCGGGCATGTCGGCCGGGTTGTGCAGCTCCCTTACCGTGCCGTCGGTCATGTTGAGGCGGTAGACCACGGACGGCGCTGTGGCGATCAGGTCGAGGTCGAACTCGCGCTCCAGCCGCTCCTGGATGATCTCCAGATGCAGAAGACCGAGGAAGCCGCAGCGGAAGCCGAAGCCGAGCGCGGCCGACGTCTCCATCTCGAACGAGAAGCTGGCGTCGTTGAGGCGCAGCTTGCCCATGGCGGCGCGCAGGTCCTCGAAGTCGGCGGCGTCGACCGGGAAGAGGCCGCAGAACACCACCGGCTGCGCCGGCTTGAAGCCGGGCAGAGCCTCGGCGGTGGGGCGCTTGTCGTCGGTGATGGTGTCGCCGACGCGAGTGTCGGCCACTTCCTTGATGCTCGCCGTGATGAAGCCGAGCTCGCCGGGGCCGAGCTCCTCGACCATGACCATCTTCGGCGTGAGCACGCCGACGCGGTCGACGCCGTACTTCGCGCCGGTGCCCATCATGCGGATCTGCTGGCCCTTCCTGAGAGTGCCGTCGACGATGCGCACCAGCACGATGACGCCGAGATAGGCGTCGTACCAGCTATCGACCAGCATCGCCTTCAGCGGCGCGGCCGCGTCGCCGCTCTTCGGCGCCGGCAGCCGGTTGACGATCGCCTCCAGCACCTCCCCGATGCCGATGCCGGTCTTGGCCGAGATCATCACCGCGTCCGAGGCGTCGAGGCCGATCACCTCCTCGACCTGCTCCTTGATGCGCTCCGGCTCGGCGGCCGGCAGGTCGATCTTGTTCAGCACCACGACGATCTCGTGGTCGGCGTCGATGGCCTGGTAGACGTTGGCGAGCGTCTGCGCCTCGACGCCCTGGCTGGCGTCGACCACCAGCAGCGAGCCCTCGCAGGCGCGCAAGCTGCGCGACACCTCGTAGGCGAAGTCGACGTGGCCGGGCGTGTCGATCAGGTTGAGCACGTAGTGCTCGCCGTTCTTCGCGTCGTATTCGAGGCGGACGGTGTTGGCCTTGATGGTGATGCCGCGCTCGCGCTCGATGTCCATCGCGTCGAGCACCTGGTCCTTCATCTCGCGCTCCTCCAGCGAGCCGGTCATCTGGATCAGCCGGTCGGCGAGCGTGGACTTCCCGTGGTCGATATGGGCGACGATCGAGAAGTTGCGGATGTGGGAGAGCGGGGTTCTGGTCATGGCGGCCGCTATAAAGCATTCGGAGGAAAAACGGAAAGGGAGTTTGCGGAGGCGCGGGGGCGGCCTCCGGAAGCGTCAAAACGTCGCGAGACGCGGCTTTGCGCGCCCGCGGCGGCGGCCGCCCGGCCGGTCGTGATCTATCGCAATGCTGCCCCTCCGTCGATTGGCTAGGATTGGGACAATTCGCACAGCCACGATGGAGAGAGCCATGAAATCGAAGCTAGCGTACGCGGTCAGTGTGGCCGTCCTCGCCGCCTTCCCCGCCTTCGCGCAGGACGCGGCCGTCAACGACGACGATCTGCGCGCCAACGCGACCGCGCTGTTCGCCCCGATCCCGACGGTGCAGCCGGCGCCGGTCAACAACCCGATCACCCGCGAGAAGGTCGAGCTCGGCAAGATGCTGTTCTTCGAGCCGCGCCTGTCGTCGAGCCATCTGCTGAGCTGCAACACCTGCCACAACCTCGGCATCGGCGGCGTGGACGGGCTGGAGACCTCGGTCGGCCACGGCTGGCAGAGCGGCCCGCGCAACGCGCCGACCGTGTTCAACGCCTTCTTCAACGTCGCCCAGTTCTGGGACGGCCGCGCCGAGGACCTCAAGGAGCAGGCCAAGGGCCCGATCCAGGCCGCGGTGGAGATGAACGCAACGCCCGACCGGGTGCTGGCGGTGCTGAACAGCCTGCCCGAATACGGCCGCCGCTTCGAGATCGCCTTCCCCGGCGAGGAGAACCCGGTGACCTTCGACAACGTCGCCAAGGCGATCGAGGTGTTCGAGGCGACGCTGATCACGCCCGGAGCCCGCTTCGACCAGTTCCTCGAGGGCAACAGCGCGGTGCTCGACGACACCGAGAAGCGCGGCCTGGCGCTGTTCATGGATAGCGGCTGCGCCTCGTGCCACAACGGCGTCAACGTCGGCGGCGGCGACTACTACGCCTTCGGCGTCGTCGCCCGGCCGGGCGCCGACATCCTGCCGCCCGACGACAAGGGCCGCTTCGCGGTGACCGAGACGGCGTCCGACGAGTACGTGTTCCGCGCCCCGTCGCTGCGCAACATCGCGCTGACCGCGCCCTACTTCCACAGCGGCGGCGTGTGGGACCTCAAGCAGGCCGTCGGCATCATGGCCACGGCCCAGCTCGGCGCCGAGCTGGAAGAGGACGAGGTCGAGGCGATCGTCGCCTTCCTGCACACGCTGACCGGCGAGCAGCCCGACGTCAGCTACCCGATCCTGCCGCCCAACTCGGCCACGACGCCCCGGCCAGTTCTGATGACCCCCGGCGCTGCCGCGCAGGGTCAGCAGTAGGGAAAGCAGGCGGCCTTGCACAGGGGGCCGCCTGTGACGGCGACTGCGGGGGAAGCGCTGCTTCCCCCGCTCTTTTTTGCCCGCGGCGCGGCGCGCCGGGCCTTCCCCTCCGCCACGGGCCGCACTTGGCCGGGCCCACTTGATCTGGCGCAAGGTTTCGCCGCGCCCGCGCGGGCATTGTCTCTCCGGGGGGCGAACCACGATCACGGTGAGGGATTGAGCATGGGCGTGCTGGAGAAGACTTTCCCCGTCAGGGCAGGTCAGGGCGGCGATTGCGGCCGGCGCACGAAGCTCTATTCGCCGCGCGAGCTGGTGTTCCGCGAGCACGACAGCGCGCAGCGCATCTATGTCGTGGACGAGGGGCTGGTGATGCTGCACCACGTCTTCTGCGACGGGCGCCGCCAGATCGTCGACCTCGTCGGCCCGGGCGAGCTCTGCGCCTGGGAAAGCGGCTCCGTCCATTGCTGCAGCGCCGAGACGCTGACCTTCGCCACCCTCACCAGCTACGACATGGCGCGGGTGGACGAATCGCCGGCGCTCGAGCGCGAGCTGTCGCGCCGGCTGCGCGCCTCGCTGCGCCGGGTGCAGGGCCACACGGCGATGCTCGGCCGCAAGACGGCGCTGGAGCGCGTCGCCAGCCTGATCCAGCGGCTGTCGGAGATCTGCGACCCCGACGGCGACGAGGTCTACGTGCCGCTGACGCGGCGCGAGAGCGCCGACCATCTGGGCAGCACCCAGGAGCCGGCCAGCCGCAGCTTCAGCGAGCTGAAGCGCCGCTGCATCATCTGCCACATGTCGGCCAACGAGATCCGCATCGAGAACCCGGCGGCACTGGCGCGGCTGGCCGGCTCGCGGATCGGCGGCCTGCACAGCCCCCTCGCCCGCGTGACGGAGCTCGCCGCCGAGCTTTGACGGCGCGTCTCCGCAAGGCTTCGTTAACTGCCCCGCGCGTCCGCCCGGCGGCGTTAAGCCGGCGCTGAGCATTGCCCCCTAGCCTGCGCCGGACCATTGCCGGGGACGCACCATGCTGCGCACACTGATGCTGGCGGGCTTCGCCGCCGTCGCCTTCGCCGCCGTGCCGATGCTGATCGGCGAGAGCGGACGGCAGGCCGGGACCGCCGAGCCCGCACCACACGCCGTGGCGCTTCGGCCGGCGACGCAGCAGGCATCGGCGCCGTCGGGCCGCAAGGCGCGGATCCCCGCCGACGCCACCGGCCATTTCAGCGCCGACTTCAGGCTCAACGGCCGCACCGTGCCGGCCATGGTCGACACCGGCGCCACCGTGGTCGCTCTCAACCGCACGACGGCGCGGCGCATCGGCATCGACGTGAGCGACGCCGATTTCACCGGCTTCGCCACCACCGCCAACGGCCGCACCCGCGCAGCGCCCGCCGTCATCGCCCGCATCGCCGTCGGCCGCATCGAGCTGCGCGACGTCCCGGCGATCGTTCTCGACGACAAGGCGCTGTCGGACACGCTGGTCGGGCTGAGCTTCCTTTCGCGGCTGAAGCGCTATTCGGTCGAGAGCGGCGCGCTGGCGCTGGAGCAGTAGCCGGCTCAGCCGTCGATCAGCTTGCGGAACGCAATGCGCCCGGCCGGCGTGAAGCGGACGGCGCGGCTGCCGGAAAGGCGGCGCGCCCAGCCCTGCGCCAGGATGTGATCGAGCGTCGCCGCGCCGAGGCTTCCGGCGAGATGGGAGCGCCGCACGCTCCAGTCGAGGCAGGACCTGCACAGCGGGCGGCGCGACCGCTCCTGCGGCACGGCGATGCCGCTGTCGGCGAACCACTGCCGGCCCGCCGGCGCGAGGCGCAGGCCGCCGTCGGCCTCGCCGACATGGCCGCGGCGGACGAGGCTGTCGTAGAAGGCGACGGCGAGCGCGCCGGCGAGATGGTCGTAGCAGACGCGGGCCTCGCGCATGTCGGCGTCGCGCGGGCCGGGACGGGTGCGCACCGGCCCGGTCATCGCCGCCACGCCCATGATCGCCTCCAGCATGGCCGCGACCTGCGGGCCGGCGAGCGCATAGTAGCGATGCCGCCCCTGGCTGGCGACGCGGACCAGGCCGCCTTCGCTCAGCCGCGCGAGATGGGAGCTCGCGGTCGGCAGGGTGACGCCCGCCTCGTGGGCGAGCTCGCTGGCGGTGAGCGCGCCGCCGCCGACCAGCGCCGACAGCATGTTGGCGCGGGCCGGATCGCCGACCAGCGCCGCGACGCGGGAC
>JAEZXF010000357.1 GCA_023419995.1 Pseudomonadota bacterium
GCGATGTACCTCGCCAAGGTGATGACGCCGCGCTCGCTGCCCGAGATCGGGCGCCGGTTCGGCGGCCGCGACCACACGACGGTGCTGCACGCGGTGCGCAAGATCGAGGGCCTGTCCGGCTCCGACGGCACCATGGCGCAGGAGCTGGAGCTGCTGAAGCGCCTGATCAGCGACCAGGCCTGAGCCGCCCGGCCCCGCCGATTCCCGATCCGCGAAACGCCCGCCAACCGGGCAGGATGGCGGGCGGTTGCCGCTCCGGCGGCGCCCGCGCGCCCGCGGGCGGCACGATCTGTTGAAAGCCGCCTCGCGGACGCCCGCTTTGTCGGTGCGCACTTGCCTTCGCGGGTGTTTTCCTGTCAGGTTCGTCGTCCATTCTCGCGCCCGATCAGCCTGCTGGGGGCCGGCAGCGGCGCGACGACGAACCATCTTCTGCCTGCGGGATCCTGCGTGCCATGCGTGTCATTCTCGAACGCTCCAACCTTCTCAAGTCGCTGAACCACGTCCACCGCGTGGTCGAACGGCGCAACACGATTCCGATCCTGTCCAACGTGCTGCTGGTCGCGTCCGGCGCCAGCCTCGAGATGAAGGCGACCGACCTCGACCTCGAGGTGACGGAGGCGACCGCCGCCACGGTCGAGCAGGCCGGCGCCACCACCGTGCCGGCGCATCTGCTCTACGACATTGTCCGCAAGCTGCCCGACGGCGCGGAGGTGATGCTGAAGCTCGACGAGAGCGGCAACTTCGTCACCGTCGTCTCCGGCCGCTCGTCGTTCCGGCTGCAGAGCCTGCCGCAGGCCGATTTCCCCGAGCTGTCCGCCGGCTCGTTCAGCCACATCTTCCGCCTCGAATCCGAGGCGCTGAAGGGGCTGATCGAGAAGACCCAGTTCGCGATCTCGACCGAGGAGACGCGCTACTATCTCAACGGCATCTACCTCCACGCTCACGAGGAGGGCGGCAAGCTCAAGCTGCGCTCGGTGGCGACCGACGGCCACAGGCTGGCGCGCGCCGAGGTCGACGCGCCGGCCGGCACCGAGGGCATGCCGGGCATCATCATCCCGCGCAAGACCGTCAGCGAGCTGCAGAAGCTGGTCGACGACCCCGACGTCGCGGTGACGACCGAGCTGTCCGACACCAAGATCCGCTTCACCATCGGCTCCGTCGTCCTCACCTCGAAGCTGATCGACGGCACCTTCCCCGACTACCAGCGCGTCATCCCGACCGGCAACGACAAGCGCCTCGTCATCGACCGCCAGAGCTTCGCCCAGGCGGTCGACCGCGTCTCGACCATCTCGTCGGAGCGCGGCCGCGCCGTGAAGCTGGCGATCGCCTCCGGCAGCGTGACGCTGACCGTCAACAACCCGGATTCGGGCAGCGCCACCGAGGAGGTCGCCGCGGACTACGACGCCGACCCGATCGAGATCGGCTTCAACGCCAAGTACCTGCTTGACGTGGCGGCGCAGCTTTCCGGCAGCGAGGCGCGCTTCCTGCTCGCCGATGCCGGCTCGCCGACGCTGATCCAGGACACGGCCGACGCCGACGCGCTCTACGTGCTGATGCCGATGCGGGTGTAGGGTCCGGGGGCGGCCCCGGCGGGATGCAGGCTTCCGAGATGCAGACCCATGTCGCGCGGCTGTCGCTGGCCGATTTCCGCAACTATTCCGCCCTCGCGCTCGATTTCGCGCCCGGCGCCGTGGTGCTGACCGGCGAGAACGGCGCCGGCAAGACCAACCTCCTCGAGGCGATCTCCTTCCTGTCGCCGGGGCGCGGGCTGCGCCGCGCTGTGCTCGAGGACGTCGCGCGCGCCGGCGCGGCCGGCGGCTTCGCCGTCCATGCCCGCGTCGAGGGCGCGTTCGGCGAGGTCGAGATCGGCACCGGCACGCTCGGGGAGGCCGGCGAGGCGGGGGGCCGCAGGGTGCGCATCAACGGCGCGCCGGCCCGTTCGGCCGAGGACATGCTCGAATGGCTGCGCATCATGTGGCTGACGCCGGCGATGGACGCGCTCTTCACCGGCCCGGCGGCAGAGCGCCGCCGCTTCATCGACCGGCTGGTCCTCGCCATCGACCCGTCGCATGGCCGCCGCGCGCTCGACTACGAGAAGGCGATGCGCGGCCGCAACCGGCTGCTCGCCGACAACGTCCGCGACGAAGGCTGGTTCGAGGCGATCGAGACCCAGATGGCCGAGACGGGGACGGCGATCGCCGCCGCCCGCGTCGAGATCGTCCGCCTGCTCGCCGCCATGATCGAGCGGCTGCCGGGCGACGGCCCGTTCCCCCCGGCCGACATCGCGCTTTCCGGCACGCTGGAGGAGGCGCTGCCCGGCCGGCCCGCGGTCGAGGTGGAGGAGGCGTTCCGCCGTGCGCTTTCGGACAATCGCGGCCGCGACCGCGCCGCCGGCCGCACGCTCGACGGCCCGCATCGGTCCGACTTCCTCGTGCGCCACCGGCCGAAGGACATGCCGGCCGGACTGTGCTCGACCGGCGAGCAGAAGGCGCTGCTCACCGGCCTCGTGCTGTCGCATGCGCGGCTGGTGGCGGAGCTGTCGGGCGCGCCGCCGATCCTGCTGCTCGACGAGATCGCCGCCCATCTCGATGCCGGCCGCCGCGCCGCCCTGTTCTCGATCCTCGAGGAGCTGGACTGCCAGGCGTTCATGACCGGCACCGACCCCGAGCTGTTCTCGAGCATCCGCGGGCGGGCGCAGTTCTTCACCGTCGCCGGCGGCGCGGTCGCGCCCGGATGACGCGCTGACATTCGCGCGGCCTTCGCCTATTGTCCGGCCATGACCGACGCCGCGACCGGACCGCTTTCCCCGCAGGAGCTCGAACGCTATGCCCGCCACATCGTGCTGGCCGAGATCGGCGGCGCCGGCCAGCAGAAGCTGAAGCGCGCGCGCGTGCTGGTGGTGGGGGCGGGCGGCCTCGGCGCGCCGGTTCTCGCCTATCTCGCCGCGGCCGGCGTCGGCACGCTCGGCATCGTCGACGACGATACCGTGTCGCTGTCCAATCTCCAGCGCCAGATCATCCACGACACAGCCGCTGTCGGCCTGGCGAAGGTGGAAAGCGCTGCCGCGGCGGTCGCCCGGATCAATCCGCACGTCGCGGTCGAGAAGCATGTCCTGCGGCTCGACGCCGGCAACGTCTCGCCGCTGGTCGCGGCCTACGACCTCGTCGTCGCCGGCACCGACAACTTCGCCGCCCGCTACCTCATGGCCGATGCCTGCGCCGCCGAAAGGCGGCCGCTGGTTGCCGCCGCCGTCGGCCGCTTCGACGGCTCGGTCACGGTGCTGAAGCCCTGGGAGACGGGGGCGGACGGCCGTCCGAACCCTGGCTTCCGCGACCTGTTCCCGCAGGAGCCGCCGCCCCGCCTCGTGCCC
>JAEZXF010000369.1 GCA_023419995.1 Pseudomonadota bacterium
CCGGCGCGGCTGTCTTGGAACCGCAACCGATGGGTCAGGCTTCGTTCACATTTTCCGGATTATCCTGCGGCGGCCGGGCGGGAGCGCGGCGGAGACGCATCTTTCCCCCTGGGGATCGGGCCGGCACCGGCCCGCGGGGAGATCGCACGACGCAGGCAGCACGAAGCGGGGTGTTACAGTGCAGCTGAGGCGGGGTTTGCTGCGCGCGCTGCGCAACACGGGCATCATCGTCATCTACCAGACGACGGACATGCGCGTCCTGTGGGCGCAGAACGTGCCGGCCGATTGGTCCGAGGGCGACATCTTCGGCAAGACCGATACCGACTTCCTCTCCGGGTCGATGGCGGAGCGCATCGTCGACGTCAAGCGCGAGGTGCTGGCCACCGGCGTCTCGGAGAAGCTCGAGTTCCATGCGGGGGTCGAGCATGGCGGCCGCTGGTACGACATGTGGATCGACGCCGACCGGGGCGAGGAGGACGAGATCGCCGGCGTCGTCACCACGCTGGTCGAGGTGACCGACCGCAAGCACCGCGAGCAGACGTTGCGCACGCTTCTGCGCGAGGTCAGCCACCGTTCCAAGAACCTGCTGGCCATCATCCAGAGCATCGCCACCCAGACCGGCCGCCACGCCTCGACCATCGACGGCTTCCTCGACCGCTTCCGCGGCCGCCTGCAGTCGCTCGCCTCGTCCCAGGACCTCGTCACCTCGTCGAACTGGCGCGGCGCGATGCTGAGCGAGCTCGTCGACGGGCAGATGGCGCGCTACCGCGACGACGGCGACGAGGGGGTGCGCTTCGAGGGTGCCGACGTCTACCTCAACCCCAACGCGGCGCTCCATATCGGGCTGGCGCTGCACGAGCTGGTGGTCAACTCGATGAGCCACGGCGCGCTGTCACGGCCGGGCGGGCAGGTGCGGCTCACCGCGTTGCTGGTGCATGACGGCGAGGCCAAGGATCCGCTGCTCGTGCTGACGTGGAGCGAGGCGTCGGACGCCGGCGGCCTGCCCGAGCGCAAGGATTTCGCCAGCGTGGCGCTCGAGCGCGTGGTGCCGATGTCGCTCGCGGGAACGGCGCGGTTCGACGTCGGCGAGGGCCGGCTCGACTACCGGCTGGAGGTGCCGGCGGGCAATTTCGAGATCGCCTGAGATCCGGAGAGCGGAGGCAACCCTTTGCCGTGCCGTGAATGCGGAAAAGCCGGCCTGAAGGCCGGCTTTTCCTGCGGTGTCGATTGTTTGAAATCGCCCGCCCTGGCGCGCGGCATCCCTGTTGGGGGGCTATGGGGTTCGGAACGCCGTTCTGCCTGGCCGTAAACGGCCTTGCACGCGTCTGGTTCCATGGCTTGCGAAAATTTTTGCTTCGGCGCGGTTTTTCCCGTGCGACGGGCGCGAAACCGGGCTTCAGCGCGGCGGGTTGAGCCGCTCGGGCGGGATGCGGACGGTCATCTCGCCCTTCTTCGGCTCGACGTAGAGGACCAGCGCATACATGGCGCCATAGGCCAGCCCGGCCAGCACGGCCAGCGTGGTCAGGAACCTGAAAAGTGTCGGCATGCGCCTGCCTGCGTTTGTTGCCACCGCGAACCCGTGCCGTTATGGGACGGCCCGCCCGCCATTTCAAGGACAGAAGCCCCGCGCGCACCTGCTTGACGCAAACGTGCTTTTCATGTCGATACCGCCGGAAACGAGGCGAGGCGATGACGGAAGAGCCATTGACGGAAATCGCGGCGGCGATCCGCGACCGGCTGGGACACCGCGCGATCGTCTTCGTCGGGCTGATGGGCGCGGGCAAGACCGCGATCGGCCGCCGGCTCGCCCAGTCGCTCGGCCTTCCCTTCGTCGACAGCGACCACGAGATCGAGACCGTGTCGCGCATGACCATCCCCGAGCTCTTCGAGCGCTACGGCGAGCCGGAGTTCCGGGCGCTCGAGCAGCGGGTCATCGACCGGCTGCTGCGCGAGGGGCCGCGCGTGGTCTCGACCGGGGGCGGCGCCTTCATGAACGCGCAGACGCGCGGCGCGGTGGCCGAGCGCGGGGTCTCGATCTGGCTGAAGGCGAGCCTCGACCTCCTGATGGAGCGCGTGGCCAGGAACCAGAACCGGCCGCTCCTGCGCAGCGCCGACCCGCGCGCGGTGATGGAGCGGCTGATGGCCGAGCGCTACCCCGTCTACGCGCTGGCCGACATCACGGTCGAGACGCGCGACGCGAAGCGCGAGATCATAGCGGAAGAGACGCTGGCGAGGCTCGGCGACTATCTCGGACGCGGGCTTGAGGAAAGGGCGGCGCAATGACCGGCGGCGAGCGGCAGATCGAAACGGTGCGGGGCGAGCTCGGCGCGCGCGGCTACGACATCCTGATCGGCGACGGGCTGATCGGCCGCGCTGGTGCCGAGATCGCGGCCCGCCTGCCCGGCGTGCGCGCGGCCATCGTCACCGACGGCAACGTCGCGGCGCACCATGCCGGCGCGCTTGCCGCCAGTCTCGAGGCCGCCGGCATCGGCGCGACGACCGTCACCGTCGCGCCCGGCGAGAAGAGCAAGAGCTTCCCGGCTCTGGAGGAGGTGGTGGACGCGGTGCTGGCGGCACGGCTGGAGCGTGGCGACGCGGTGATCGCGCTCGGCGGCGGCGTCGTCGGCGACCTCGCCGGCTTCGCGGCCGGCATCGTGCGCCGCGGCATGCGCTTCGTGCAGGTGCCGACCTCGCTTCTGGCGCAGGTCGATTCCTCGGTCGGCGGCAAGACCGGCATCAACAGCGCCCGCGGCAAGAACCTCGTCGGCGTGTTCCAGCAGCCGGCGCTGGTGCTGGCCGACACCGCCGCGCTCGACACGCTCTCGCTGCGCGAGTTCCGCGCCGGCTATGCCGAGGTGGCGAAGTACGGACTGATCGACCGGCCGGACTTCTTCGCCTGGCTGGAGGCGAACTGGCGCGAGGTGTTCTCCGGCGGGCCGGCCCGCACCCGCGCCATCGCCGAATCCTGCCGGGCCAAGGCCGACGTCGTCGCCCGCGACGAGTTCGAGACCGGCGACCGCGCGCTCCTCAACCTCGGCCACACCTTCGGCCACGCGCTCGAGGCGGCGACCGGCTACGACAGCGCGCGGCTGGTGCACGGCGAGGGCGTGGCCATCGGCATGGCGCTGGCGCACCGCTTCTCCGCCCGCCTCAACCTCGCCAGCCCGGACGACGCGGCCCGCGTCGAGGCGCATCTTTCCGCCGTCGGCCTGCCGGTCTCCGTGGCCGGGATCTCCGGCGATCTGCCCGGCCCGGAGCGCATGCTCGACTACATCGCCCAGGACAAGAAGGTGTCGCGGGGCGCGCTGACCTTCATCCTCACCCGCGGCGTCGGCCGATCCTTCATCGCCCGGGACGTCGCCCCGTCGGAGGTGCTGGCGTTCCTGCAAGCGGCGATGCCGTCCGGAGCCGGCGGATGAACGACGCGGCCGTGCAGGCGCTGGTCTTCCTGCCGCTGGCGGTGCTGGCGGCGGCCGCCCTGTTCCACCGGCCGCTGCTGCGCCTGTTCGGCCGGGAGCTTGCGCCCATCGCGCCGGCCTCCGTCCCGGGCGACGCGGCGGACGCGCATCCGCGCGACGGCACCGGTCCCCGGCAGGAGCGCGGGCGCATGGGCGGCCTCGTCGACCTCGCCGGGCTCGAGGTCTGCGACGTCATGGTCCACCGCATGCATATCCGCTCGCTCAACGCCGACGACCCGCCGGAAGCGCTGCTGCGCGAGATGATGCTGAGCCCGCATACCCGCATGCCGCTGTGGATGGGCGAGACGGAGAACATCGTCGGCGTGGTCCACGCCAAGGACCTGCTGCGCGTGGTGATCGACGCGGGCTACGACTTCTCGCAGATCGACATCATGAAGGTGGCGACGAAGCCGTGGTTCGTGCCCGACACCACCACGCTGCAGGACCAGCTCGCCGCCTTCCTGCGCCGCAAGGCGCATTTCGCCATCGTCGTCGACGAGTATGGCGAGGTCGAGGGGCTGGTGACGCTGGAAGACATCATCGAGGAGATCGTCGGCGACATCGCCGACGAGCACGACCTCGCGGTGCAGGGCGTGCGGCAGGAGGCGGACGGCTCGGTCGTCGTCGACGGCTCGGTGCCGATCCGCGACCTCAACCGGGCGCTGGACTGGACCCTGCCCGACGACGAGGCGACGACGATCGCCGGCCTCGTCATCCACGAGACGCAGTCGATCCCGCGCGAGCGGCAGGCCTTCACCTTCCACGGCAAGCGCTTCATCGTCATGAAGCGCGAGAAGAACCGAATCACCCGCATCAGGATCAGGCCGGCGGACGCGGTGTAGGCGCGGCATGGCCCAGAACATCTACGACGATCCCGACTTCTTCGCCGGCTACAGCCGGTTTCCCCGGCAGGTCCACGGCCTCGACGGCGCGCCGGAGTGGCCGGCCGTCCGCGCGCTGCTGCCTGCGCTGCCCGGCAAGCGCGTGGTCGACCTGGGGTGCGGCTTCGGATGGGCCGGGCGCTGGATGCGCGGGGAGGGCGCCGCCGCGGTTCTCGGCATCGACCTGTCGGAGACCATGATCCGCAGGGCGCGGGCGGACACGCACGATCCCGCCGTCGAATACCGCATCGCCGACCTCGACACGCTGGAGCTGCCGCCGGAGGCATTCGACCTCGCCTACAGCGCGCTCGCCTTCCATTATGTCGAGGACTTCGCGCGCCTGGTGCGCACGATCCGCGAGGCGCTCTCCCCGGGCGGACACCTCGTCTTCACCATCGAGCATCCGGTCTTCATGGCGGCCGCCCACCCGCGCTGGATCGTCGACGAGGACGGCCGCCGGACCTGGCCGGTCAACGGCTATTCCGTCGAAGGCGAGCGGCGTACGGACTGGTTCGTGGACGGGGTGCTCAAGCAGCACCGGACGATCGGCACCACGCTCAACACCCTGATCGACGCCGGGTTCGAGATCGTCCGGGTCGTCGAGTTCGCGCCCTCGGTCAGGCAGATCGCGCAGGATCCGTCGCTGGCCGAGGAGGTGGAGCGGCCGATGCTGCTGCTGGTCTCCGCGCGTCGCAGGCCGGACGGCGAAGGCATTGCGGAGCCCGCGGCGGGCTGACCGCGAGGGGCCCGCCGCCCCCGGCCTACCGGTTGCTCACCCATGCGCCGGCGTCGCCGTAGCGCTTGCCGGCGAATTTCTCCGGCGCCAGCAGCGCGCCCAGCGTCTCGAGCTCCTCGGGCGACAGCGCGATGTCGGCGGCGGCGACGTTCTGCTCCAGATGCTCGATCTTCCGCGCGCCGGGAATGGGGACGATGAAGTCACCCTGGCCGATGACCCAGGCCAGCGCCAGCTGCGCGGCCGTCACGCCCTTGTCCGCCGCCATGCCCTCCAGCAGCTTCACCAGCGAGGCGTTGGCGGCCATGTTCTCGGCGTTGAAGCGGGGGATCGTCCGCCGGAAGTCGTTCTCGCCGAAATCCTCCGGCTTCTGGATCTTGCCGGTCAGGAAGCCGCGGCCGAGCGGGCTGAACGGCACGAAGCCGATGCCGAGCTCGCGGCAGGTGTCGAGGATCTCGCCCTCGGGATTGCGGGTCCACAGCGAATACTCGCTCTGGAGCGCGGCGACCGGATGGACGGCATGGGCGCGGCGGACGATGTCGGCGCCCGCCTCCGACAGGCCGATCGCCCGCACCTTGCCTTCCTTCACCAGCTCGGCCATCGCGCCGACCGTGTCCTCGATCGGCACCTGCGGATCGACGCGGTGCTGGTAGAGGAGGTCGATCGTCTCGACGCCGAGCCGCTTCAGCGACGCCTCGGCCACCTCGCGGACGTGCTCGGGCCGGCTGTCGAGGCCGTGCATGGCATCGGAGCCCTTCTTGGCCGGATCGATGCGGAAGCCGAACTTGGTGGCGATCACCACCTTGTCGCGGAACGGCTTCAGCGCCTTGCCGACGAGAATCTCGTTCTCGAACGGGCCGTACATCTCGGCCGTGTCGAACAGGGTGACGCCGAGCTCGACGGCGCGGTGAAGGGTGCGGATGGACTCGCGCTCGTCCTGGCCGCCATAGGCGTGGCTCATGCCCATGCAGCCGAGCCCGACCGTCGAGACGGTGAGGTGCCGGCCGAGCCGGCGCGTCCCGGCCGTGCCGGCGGGGGTGTGGTTGTGCCCTGTCATCGTC
>JAEZXF010000424.1 GCA_023419995.1 Pseudomonadota bacterium
GCCTTCGACGGCGATTTTGAATAGGAGGATTTGGGCTTCATCTTCGTTCCTTCGTCACTACGACGAAGCCCAAATCCTCCTTAAATCACAACCTCAAATCTGTGCCATGGGTGCTGACGGGGGACAGACAGCCAGATCTACCTGGAAATTCTCGTTCACATGATAGCTGGCGAAGAGATCGGCAACCGTGTACGGCTTCCATTCATAGTGATCGAGTGTGCCGCCGACATTGGAGTTGTCGCTATCGAGACCATTGGCAGGTCTCTTGCCGACATAAGTGATCTTGCTTCCGAGCGTGAGTTTTTCATCGAACAAACGAGCGCCTACAGTCAGCGAAATCGCATCTTTTGGTGGAACCTGATTGACAACATAGCCGTTGGGGATGCCGCCCGCATAGCAGAGGTCGTTATACCTAGTGTTGCCGATCTGTCCCAGCTTGGTGCAATAATTGGTGTATGTATAATGAGTCCACGCAACGTCGCCGAAGAATCACCCCGAATCACATGAAGATGAAATCTCAAATCCTTGTAATTTCGCATAATCGATATTTGCAAGCTGCAATCTTGCGCTACTATCGCCCGAATATATTTGCGTGATGCAGTCGTTCACGGCATTGTCGAAATAGGATGCCTTGAACCGGAGCTTGTCGCCTTCGGTCAGTACGCCATCCCGCATCCAGTTTATGCCGATCTCCCAATTCCTTGCATGCTCGGGTTGATCGGAAAAGCCTGGCCCCATGTCAGTAGACCAGCCGATGGTCGTCTCGAAAAGGCTCGGCAGGCGGATGGCCTCGGAATACTGGCCGTAGAATTGCAGGTCCTGTACCGGTCCCACCAAGGCGCTGAACATGGGCGTGACGCCGCTGCCGGTATGCGGTTCGTCATTCGTCGGTCTGAAGGTCTGTAAGCCCCGAAACGTTCCTGATCCGCCTGCTGCCAGATAGGCTGTACGTTGATCGAAGTTCAGCTCGATGATCGAGCCGTCAGCTTCTTGATACCGATAGATCCTGTAGAACCCGGTCCCGCCGCTGCGATCCTGAGATTTGAAATCGGAATATCTCATGCTGGCATTGAGGGTCAGCCAGTCGATTGGCTTGTATTCGGTAGCAAAAAAGCCGCTCCATTCCCTGCGCCAGCCATCACGATCGACAAGGCTGCCATCAAGCGGCGAAACACCCTCATGTGTGAAGGCACCGCCATAATTGAACGAAAAATCCCCGATCGCGGTGTCGAACTCGGACGTATTGTCTATGGTCACGCCCCATCGCGTGTTCTTTTGCGCATATCGCTGAGGCGCGCACCCATATGGCTCTGCGCAATATGACGTATTTATTCTGTTTTCGACGTCGGTATGAAACAGATTGACGTTCAGGCTTACGAGGTCGGTGTCCGGGTTGAACTTGTATTTCGCCGTCCACGACCCGCTATGGACATTGCTCAGATCGTTCTGGAACGAGCCGTCGCCGCGAATGATCGACGAGGGCATCATTTCCCCGTAATCGCTGCGGTAATCGTTACACGCGACTTCCAGCGAATGGGCGTCTCCCAGTTTCAACGTGCCCTTCAGCAGGAAAGACGCGCTGTCGGAACTGGTATTGAGAACCTCTTCGCCAAGCCAATAGCGGGTGAGGTCTTCATAGAGCATGTTGTAGCCGCTCGAACTTCTCGGAACCGCCGTTGCGGTCGGCTCTTCCCCGCGGCTGCCAGCAAAATAGTTGCCGTTCTTGCGACGGGCATAGGCTGCAACGAAGTCAAAACTCTCGGATGTGGCAGCGGCCGCAATGCTGCCGCTGAACCCCGTCGGCAGCAGGAAGCCGGGCCTGTCCATGCCGTCCGGCCCGCCGAACGAGGCGGGAATGTCAGCTGGATTGCTGTAGAACAGCCGGTCATGCAAACCACCGGGAGTGCCGAAGGCGGGCGGTGTCGCACTGTTGGAGTTGAAGCCGCCCTTGAGTCTGACGCCGTAGCTTTTGCCCGGCAGCAGGATGTCTTCCGCCGTTATGGTCGAGGCCCGGACAACGCCGCCAATCGCGCCCGTTGCATCGGCTTTCGCGCTCGGCCCCTTCTCTATCGACCGTTTCCGATGAAATCGGGATCGAGATAGGTTCGCCCGGCAATGCCGTTGTATCCGCGATAGACCGTGCTTTCCTGAACCGCGCCGTCGATGATGACGGGAGCCCGGCCCTGCCCCTGCATGCCGCGTATGTTCACATCCAGCGCGTTTGCGGCACGGTTGTCGGCATTGACTATGCCCGGCGCGCCCTGCAGGAAGTCGCCGACGCGAGGTGCCACGAGAACGCTCGATCTGCTCCCGTGAAATATAGGTGCTGGAGCCTGCCGTCCGGTAAGGCGTGTCGGGCGAAAACGCCTCGCCACCGGCCGTCACGTCGATCGTGTCGAGCACCAGGGAGCCGTTCGCCGCCGGCGGTGGCCCATCATGCGCCGCCGCGACGCGCTCGGTGATCGTCACCGTGTTGGCGTTGGTGAAGGAGTAGGACAGGCCGGTTCCGGCGAGCAGCCGCGCGAGTGCCTGATCGCGCGTCATGGAACCGGAGACGCCGGGAAACCCCATCCCGCGCACGAGGCTGGCGTCGAAGAGTCGCAAGCCCGACTCGCCGGAGAACTGGACGAGCGCGCGGGAAAGCGGTTGCGCGGGAATACTCCAGGATGTCTGCTGTGCCACCGTCTGGGCGGACGCAGGAAGCGGGCATGAAGCGCCTATGGCGCCGGAACGGGTGACGCACCTCGCCCTTCTGGGCACGACGATGCTGCCCGACGGGCCGGGCCGCATGGCCGAGCGCCGGCATCTGCTTTCTCTCGCCGGCCATCCCGGGAAGTTCCATGGGTTCGGCCAGAGGCTCGTCCACGCCTACCTGGCTCCGGAGCATCATGGCGATTCCGCCATGATCGCGCGCGTGCGCGGGATGGCCGAACGCCTCGGCCCGGAGGTATTCATCCGCCAGAGCCTCATCGAGCGGCCCGACAGTCGGGCCACGCTCGCCGGGATTGCCTGCCCGACCCTGGTGCTCTGCGGAGAGCACGACGCGATGACCCCGCCATCCCTGCATCGCGACATGGCGGGCTTGCTGCGGAACGCATCCCTCGTCGTCGTCCCCGCCAGCGGGCATCTGGTCCCGATCGAGCAACCCGGCGCGGTGAACGCCGCTCTCGGGAAGCTGCTTCGATCGCAGCCGTAGGCCGGTCTGAGGCTGCGAAGGATCGACCGTCCTTCCCTCCTCTCCCGCAGGCGCCCCGATGCAGGCTCGCCCTCCTGCGCCAGCCTGCTCCTTACCCCTCCCCCCAAACGAAAGCGGCGGGCCGAGACCCGCCGCGATGTCCGTGCCGGAGGCGCGTCGCCTACCAGAGGTCGTAGCGCAGGCCGAGCCGCACCAGATGATGCTTGGTGCCCTTGCGCTCGGCCAGCGTCGAGGTGTTGTTGACGACGGCATCGGGCGTGTGCAGGTACTGGTAGCCGAGGTCGACCGAGAGGTTGTCGGAGACCTTGTAGCTCGCGCCCGCCATCAGGGCGTAGGCGAAGTCGTAGTCGCGGTCGTTGCGGGCGAACGTCGGCGCGCCGCCCGACGGGCCGGATTCCACCTCGTGGCGGGCATAGGTCAGGCCGACGCCGGCGCCGACATAGGGCGTGACGCCGACGATGGTGGCGATGTCGTAGTAGCCGCTGATCAGGCCGCTCCAGGCCGAGTAGGAGGCGGTGGTGGCCCAGACGCCGTCGTCGAGGGCATAGCGGTCGTCGCCGAGATAGTTGACGGTGAGATCGGCGCGGAAATTGTCGGTGAAGTGGTAGCCGAAGCCGATGCCGCCGCCGAAGCGGTTGTGGTCGAGGCCGTAGATGCGGTCGCCGGCGCTGTAGCCGACGTCGCCGCGCAGGTACCATCCCGACCCGATCTCGACCGGCACGAATTCCGGCGCCTCCTCGATGAAGATCGGCGGATCGTAGTCGGCCGCCAGCGCCGGGCCGGACACGGCGGCGGCAACAAGGCTGGCGAAAAGCGCGCGGGTCGTGAGACTCATGGGTTCATCTCCGGAGGGATGCGGCGGCTTCTCCGCCTCGATCATGCGTCCCATTGTTAACCATGATGGTTAAACCCCGGTTAAGGCTAACGAACCCTTATCTCCTCTTGCGCGGCCTGCATGCGGCCAAAGAAAAACCGCCCGGCATGGCCGGGCGGTCGGATCGTGCCGGAGACGGGTGCGATCACTTGTAGATCGGCACGTAGGGCTCCGGCGGCTGGTAGACGATCTGCTCCTCGCCGCAGCGGTCGGGCGTCCCGGCGCCGAACTGGTAGCGCAGGCCGGCGCGCACCTCGTGGGTGTTGATGTTGCCGTGGAAGCCGGGACCGGAACCCGGACCGCCCGCCGACGAGTCGGCGTAGTGGTACATCCGGCCGCCGGAGATCTGGCTGAAGCGGTAGCCGACATCGGCATGCCAGTTCTTGGTGATGCAGTAGGACGCGCCCGCCATCACCGCCCAGGCGAAGCGCCAGCCCTTGGCGCCGCGATGCCTGTCGTCGATGCCGGGATCGATGCGGTTGCGCAGCTCGTCCCACTTCACGTAGGCGCCGCCGATGCCGGCGCCGACATAGGGCGTGATGCGCTTGTAGGTGCCGAGCTCGGCATAGGCGTTGGCCAGGAGCAGCAGCGCGCTGAACTTCGAGGTGTCGACGGAGACGCACGGCACGGCCGGGAAGCCGCAGGTGCCGGTGGTCTGGCCCCGGAAGCTCGCCCTGGTCCAGTAGTCCGCCGTCAGGTCGGCGCGGAAGTAGGAGTTGACCTGATAGCCGATGCCGGCGCCGGCCGAGAACGAGCCCTTGAGCTTGCCGAAATCGAACTCGGCGGTGCCCGGCGTGGGAGCGACGTTGCCGTAGGTGATGTACTCGATGCCGCGGATCCTCGACTTGTGATAGCCGATGTCGCCGCGCAGGTACCAGCCGCCGTAGGATTCGTCCTGATACTCGACCGGCGGCGGCGGAACCTCGATCACCGGAGGCTCGGGGATATAGTCGGCGGCCATGGCCGGTAGCGCCATCGCCGCGGTCATGACGGCGCCCACAGCGGCCGTGATTCGCAACTTCAACATCGGGTCCACCCTTGCTGCGGCCGGCACGAGGCACGACGCCTCCGGCCAGCGCTGGACTAGTTCGGGATGGATAATGAAAGGGAAAGGTTAAGTCGGGATTAACCGTGCCGGTTAACCACGATGCCTTCGCCCGCAAGGCACGGCGGACACCCCTGCAGGGCAATGGTTCGGGGTGCCAAGATCGGGCAAACATGCTTCCGGCAGCGCAAAGGCGTCGTCCGGCGCGGGAGCACCGGCCCATCCGGGAAGCTCGCTCAGGCGTGCGGCGGAAGCCCAGCGGTCAGGCGGCGGTGCGGGCGGCAGCGATGACGCCGACGATGCCGTCGACCACCTCCTCGACCAGCGCCCGGTCGTCGGCCTCGGCCATGACGCGGATCAGCGGCTCGGTGCCGGAGGGGCGGATGACGAGACGGCCGGTCTTGCCGAGCCGCGAGCGCGCATCCTCGATCGCCGACTTGACCGTCTCGTCCTCGAGCGGCGCGCCGCCGGAGAAGCGGACGTTCTTCAGCACCTGCGGCACCGGCTCGAACCGGCGGCACACCTCGCTCGCCGGCTTGCCGGCGCGCTTGATGCAGGCCAGGACCTGGAGCGCCGACACCAGGCCGTCGCCGGTGGTCGAGAAATCGGACAGGACGATGTGGCCGGACTGCTCGCCGCCGACATTGTAGCCGTTGGCGCGCATGTTCTCGACCACGTAGGGGTCGCCGACCTTGGTGCGCTCGAGCTTGAGGCCGAGGCTGGCCATATGCCGCTCCAGCCCGAGATTGGACATGATGGTGGCGACCAGCCCGCCGCCGGTCAGGCGGCCGTTCTGCTGCCAGGATTCGGCGATCAGCGCCATCACCTGGTCGCCGTCGACCACGGCGCCGGTCTCGTCGACGATCGTCACCCGGTCGCCGTCGCCGTCGAGCGCGATGCCGATGTCGGCGCGCACCTCGTGCACCTTCTTGGCCAGGCCCAGCGGATGGGTCGAGCCGCAGTCCTCGTTGATGTTGAGGCCGTTCGGCTCGTCGTTGATGGCGATCACCTCCGCGCCGAGCTCCCACAGCGCGGCGGGCGCCACCTTGTAGCCGGCGCCGTTGGCGCAATCGACGACGATGCGCATGCCCGACAGCGACATGGCGCGCGGCAGCGTGCGCTTGGCGAACTCGATGTAGCGGTCGTGCACGCCGTCGATGCGCTTGGCGCGGCCGAGCGTCTCGGCGTCGGCCAGCGCGATGTCGACGTCGCGGTCGAGAAGCTGCTCGATGCGCCGCTCGAGGTCGTCCGACAGCTTGTAGCCGTCAGGGCCGAACAGCTTGATGCCGTTGTCGTAGTAGGGGTTGTGCGAGGCCGAGATCATCACGCCGATGTCGGCGCGCAGCGAGCGCACCAGCATGGCGACGCCCGGCGTCGGCACCGGCCCCAGCAGGAACACGTCCATGCCGGCGGCGCAGAAGCCGGCGACCATGGCGTTCTCGATCATGTAGCCGGAAAGCCGCGTGTCCTTGCCCAGCACGACGCGATGGCGATGGCTGCCGCGCTGGAACGACATGCCCACGGCCATGCCGACGCGCAGCGCCACCTCGGCCGTCATAGGGAGCCGGTTGGCCCGGCCGCGGATTCCGTCGGTTCCGAAGAATTTTCTGCTCATAGCGTATCGATCTGCCCCGCAGGCTTCTCCACCACGCGAAGAAGTGCCACAAGTAATCCCCTATTTGATATCACAATGTATAAGCAAGTGTTACGCCGGCACCGGGCGAGTGCTGGCCGGAAAGGGCGCCGGGAACGCCTCTGTTGTCAGTATGTTAGCCGGATCGGACCTTGTCCTTGCGGCCACGCGGGAACGGAGCACGAACCGGCTCGTGCTCGAGGCAGGACGGCACGGGGATGTCAAGGGTGCCGCTCCGCGGATGATTCGCGGGACGGGCGAGCCGTCGCCTGAAGGCCTGCCTGCGGGATGTCTCGCACGCGGCGACCATGCCGCCGCCGCCCGGCAGAGATCCCGTTGCCTTCGGCAGCTTCCCGGCGGACGCGACCTGCCATGATGCCGCCGGCATCATGGCATTCGCTCGTCAATCGATCGGCCCCTTCGCAAGCTTGGGCGCAAGCTCGGGGCCGACCGCTCCTCACCCCTGCGGCTGGGGCTCCAGGCCGGCGTCGGGTTCCTCGCCGCCCTTCTTGCGGTCCTCGCCGCGCGCGCCCGCCTTCGGCACGGTCGAGCCGCGCGAGGGCGGCGTGTCGTCGCCGAGGTCACGCGACGGCTTCTCGCCGGCCATGATCTGGCGGATCTCGTCGCCGGAGAGCGTCTCGTACTCGAGCAGCCCCTCGGCGATGGCGATCCATTCCTTCTTCTTGTCGGTCAGGATCTTGCGCGCGCTGGCATAGGCCTCGTCGATCAGGCGGCGCCCCTCGGCGGCGATGA
>JAEZXF010000467.1 GCA_023419995.1 Pseudomonadota bacterium
TTGGCGACGGTGAAGCAGGCGGGGCGGTCCTGCGGGCCGGTCACCCAGTAGTTGGTGGTGTAGAAGGCGTAGCGGGTGGAACCGGCCGGCCGGTCGTCCTGCAGGAGCGCCAGCGCCGCGGCGACGATGTGCTCGCCCTGCAGGTTGGCGGTGTAGGACAGGTTCTTGGTGTAGAGGCCCTGGTCGACGAGGTCGCAGTCGGCCGGCTGGCCGTCGCTGCCGACGAAGATCTTCACCTTGTCCTGGAGGCCGGCGTTCTTGACCGCCTGCGCCGCGCCCGCCGTCTGCGGGCCCCAGACGCTGATGATGGCGCACAGGTCCGGATGCTGCTGCAGCACGTTGGTGGTGACCTCGGAGGCGCGGTTGGCGTCCCAGTTGACCGGCTGCGAGGAGACGACGCTGATCGAGGAATCGGTGCCCAGCACCTCGGTCGCGGCCAGCGTCATGTCGAGCGAATAGGCGGCGGTCGCCTCGCCCTGCAGGATGGCGACCTTGCCCGAGCTCTTGCCGCCGCCGCAGGCCGCCAGCGTCTCCTCGGCCAGCATGCGGCCCATGCGCGGCACGTCGGCGCCGACATAGGCGTCGGTCAGCGTGTTGGAGGCCATGTTGACCTGGATGACCTTGATGCCGGAATCCATGGCGCGCTTCAGCTCGCGGGCGAGCAGCGTCGCCGTCGGGTTCTGGACGATCAGGATGTCCGGCTTCTCGTTGATCAGGGTGCTGACGGCCTGAAGCTGCACGTCGGACTTGAAGTTGGGATCGCGGACCGTGAACTCGATGCCGTGGTTCTCGAACGAGTTCTTCATGACGCGGGTCCACTCGGACTCCAGAACGCCCAGCCACACCGGCACCCAGGCGACCTTCTTGCCCTTGGTGGCCTCGGTGAAGCTGTCGAACAGGTCCTGCCGCGGGTCGGCGGCCTGGGCGCCGGTCGCGAGGCCGGCGGTGGCAAGGAACGCCGCCGAAAGGCCGGCGAGCATCATCCTGGTGATCGGGGTTCTTCTCGACATGGTTTCCTCCCTTGATGTCGATTGACGAGACGGCGCGTGGCGGCCGCCTGGGGCGTCTTCGCCTTTCTCCAACCCGCGAAGGCGCCTTGTCCCTTTGCTTCTCCGCCGGAGGCGGACTCAGTCTCCCTGTTTCGCGGTCTCCTCGTCGCGCGGATGGACGTAGGCGTCGAAGACGATGGCCACGAGCAGCACCGCGCCCTTGATGATGTTCTGGGTCTGGATATCGAGGTTCATGATCGTCATGGCGTTGAGCAGCACGCCGATGAGCAGCGTGCCGGCGATGACGCTCAGCACGTTGCCCCGCCCGCCGACGAGGCTGACGCCGCCGAGCACCACCACGAGGATGACGTCGAAGATCATCGTCGATTCGGCGATCTGGAGATGGATCATCGAGGTCGAGGCGACCATGACCACGCCGCCGACATAGCCGATCGCCGCGCACAGCCCGTACTCGACCATGGTCAGCGGCCGCGTCGCAATGCCGCTGAGCCGGGCCGCCTGCGCGTTGTCGCCATGGGCGTATATGAACCGGCCGAGCACGGTCCGGGACAGGAAGAGATGCAGGAGCACCGCGCAGACGGCGAAGACGATCATCGGCACGGGGACGCCGCCGGCGACGGTGCCGCCGAGGCGCTGGAACGTCTCGTTGCCCGGCTGCAGGAACACCTGGTAGTGCGGCACGACGAGCGCGCGCGTCAGGCCGAGCACGAGCAGGCTGGTGGCGAGCGTGGTGAAGAGCGGCGGGATCTCGATGACCGAGACCAGCCAGCCGTTGAGCGCGCCGATGGCGACGGCGAGCAGGAAGCCCGCCAGCAGCGCCAGCGGCGTCGGCACCCCGGCATTGATGAGCGTGATGGCGATGGCGGCCGACACGGCGAGGATGGCGATCTGCGACAGGTCGATGCCGCGGCCGATGACGACGACGGCCATGCCGAGGGCGAGGATCCCGAGGATCGAGACGCCGCGCGCCAGGGTGAACAGGTTGCCGACCGTGAAGAAGCCCGCGAGCCCGACGCTCAGCGCGACGAAGATCGCGGCCGTCAGCGCCAGCACGATCGTGGCCTGGTCGGGCCGGTAGTCCTTCTTCCCGGACTGCTGTCTTCCAGTGCTCATCCCCGTCGCTTTCTCCCTGCCGCGCTTTCGTTGCGCGGCCCTCACGACACCCGTTGTATATTATAGTCTATTTGTTATAACAAGCCCGGAGGAGGAACAAAATGCCGATGTCATCGACCAGCGGTGCCGATACCCCCGGCGCGGGCACGCCGGGCGCGGGGGCCTTCGGCGGGCAGATCACGCGCGACAGCCTGAGCCAGCAGGCCTATGTCGCCATACGCGGCTCGCTGATGCGCAGCCGCCTGCGGCCGGGCCAGAAGCTGATCGTGCGGCAGGTGGCGGACGAGCTCGGAATCAGCGTCACGCCGGTGCGTGAATCGCTGTTGCGGCTCGTCTCCGAGCACGCGCTCGACATGGACGAGCGCGGCACGGTGATCGTGCCGGAGCTGGCGCTCGCCCGCTGCATCGAGATCCGCGACCTGAGGATGCTGGTCGAGGGTGAGGGCGCGGCCCGCGCCGCCGCCCGCGTCACCGACGCCGACGTCGACGCGCTCCACCGCGTCCACGACCGCTACATGGCGATCGAGAGCCAGCAGAACTACGAGGCCGCGCTGGTCGAGAACGAGAACTTCCACTTCACGCTGTGCCGGCTCGCCGATTCGCCGGTGCTGTTCGGCATCGTCGAGAATCTGTGGATCCAGTTCGGCCCGCTGCTCTCCTATCTCTACGACGGCAACCGCCGGCCGTTCCACGGCCGCACCCATGGCCACCTTCTCGTCATCGACGCGCTGCGCAGGCGCGACCCCGAGGCCGCGCGCCAGGCGATCGCCCAGGACATCCTGATCGGCGGGCAGGTGGTCGTCGAAAAGCTTTCGAACAGGAACCGGGCCTGACGCCGGGCCGACAGGGGGAGATCGTGAACAGGCTGCAGGATCGTTACTGGAGCGCGCAGGGGCTGGGCGGGACGCTGCGGGAGGAGGTGCACTACGACGGCCGCCGCATGCTGTGCTATTCCGAGCGCCCGTCGGACCTGAACGCGATGCTCGCCGACCTCGCCGCCCGCTTTCCAGACCGGCCGGCGACGGTGGAGGGGCGCAGGCTGACCTATCGCGGATTCGAGGCCGAGGTGGCGGCGCTGGCCGGCGGCCTCGCCGCCCACGGCATCGGGCGCGGCGACCGCGTGGCGCTGTTCCTGTTCAACCACTGGGAGTTCCTCGCGCTGGTCTTCGCCTGCGCGCGCCTCGGGGC
>JAEZXF010000003.1 GCA_023419995.1 Pseudomonadota bacterium
GGCCTATGCGCCGCCGCGGCAGGAGGCGAAGATCGGCCCGGTCATCGAGGCCGACCGCGGCCCGCTGCGCGAGACGAAGAAGCCCGGCGAGGGCGGTGGCGGCGGCGACGCCGGCACGCCGCCCGGCGGCGGGGGTGGCGGCGGCGGGAACGGGCGCGGCTCGGGCGGCTTCCACAAGCGCGTCGACATGCCGGACTTCGCCATCGCGTTCAAGAACGGCCTGACCGCCGTGCGCAAGAACGTGATGATCGTCATGGTCTTCACCATCATGACCAACATCCTCGTGCTGGCGATCCCGATCTACCTGTTCCAGATCTCCGACCGGGTGCTGACGAGCCGCTCCGTCGACACGCTGGTGATGCTGACCGTCGTCGTCTGCGCCGCCGTGGTGCTGCAGATGGCGTTCGACGCGATCCGCCGCTTCATCCTGATGCGCACGGCCGTCGAGGTCGGCGCCCAGCTCGGCGCGCCGATCCTGGCGGCGGCGGCGCGCTCGTCTCTCAACGGCTCCTCGCGCGACTACGACGTCCTCGGCGACCTCCAGCAGATGCGCGCGTTCATCACCTCGGGCACGCTGCTGTCGATCCTCGACGTGCCGCTCGCGCCGCTGTTCGTCGTCGTGGTGTTCCTGATCCACCCGCATCTGGGCTCGATCGTCATCGTCTCCTCGGTCCTGCTGGTCGCGGTCGCCTACGTGAACCAGCGCATGACCGCGGCGCACTTCGCCGATTCCAACGGCTTCCTCAGCCGCGCGACGCTGCACGTCGATTCCATGTCGCGCAACTCGCAGATCATCAACGCGATGGCGATGATCCCCGAGGCGGTGCGCATCTGGGGCCGCGACACGGCGCTGTCGCTCAAGGCGCAGGTGCGCGCCCAGGACCGCAACATCGTCCTCGCCGGCGTGTCGAAATCGGTGCGGCTGCTGACGCAGGTGACGATGCTGGGCTGGGGCGCCTACCTCGCCATCGAGGGCCAGATGACGGGCGGCATGGTGATCGCCGCCTCGATCATCGCCAGCCGCGCCCTGACGCCGATCGAGGGCGCGATCGAGGGGTGGAACTCCTTCACCCAGTTCCTCGCCTCGTTCGTGCGGGTGCGCGCGCTGCTGCAGTCCTCGCCGTTCAACTTCCAGCGCCTGCTCCTGCCGGCGCCGCAGGGCCGGCTCGACGTCGACCGCGTGCTCTACGTGCCGCCGCCGACCAAGAAGGTGATCCTGAACGGCATCTCGCTGTCGCTGATGCCGGGCGAGTCGCTGGCGGTGATCGGCAATTCCGGCTCGGGCAAGACCACGCTCGGCAAGATGCTGGTCGGCTCGATCCTGCCGACCTCGGGCAACGTCCGCCTCGACCTGATGGACCTGCGCAACTGGGACCAGCGCCAGTTCGGCGAGAACATCGGCTACCTGCCGCAGGACGTCCAGCTCTTCCCCGGCTCGATCAAGGCCAACATCGCCCGCATGCGCGAGGACGCCAGCGATCAGCAGATCTACGACGCGGCGGTGCTCGCCGACGTGCACGAGCTGATCGCCTCCTTCCCGCAGGGCTACGAGACCTTCGTCGCCGCCGACGGCGCGCCGCTGTCGGGCGGGCAGAAGCAGCGCATCGCGCTCGCCCGCGCCTTCTTCGGCAGCCCGCGCCTCGTCGTGCTCGACGAGCCGAACTCGAACCTCGACACGCCGGGCGAGATGGCGCTGGCCAGGGCGCTGATGCATGCGCGGCGGGAGAAGATCACCGTCGTCACCATCACGCAGCGCACGGCGCTGCTCAACCACGTCGACAAGATCCTGGTCCTCAGCAACGGCACGGTGGCGATGTTCGGCACGCGCGCCGAGGTGCTGAAGGTGCTGGCCGGCGAAAGCGGCGGTGGCACCGCCGGCAAGGCGATCGATTCACCCGGGGAGACCTCGTGATGGCGGGAAAGAAGACGGCGGCTGCCGAGCAGCCGGTGCTCGAATGGTACGCCGAGGTGCCGCGCTCGATCCGGACGCAGACCATCATCGGGCTGGCGCTGATGTTCGTGGTCGGCGGCGGCTTCGGCGCGTGGGCCGGCTTCGCGCCGCTGGCCTCGGCGGTGATCGCGCCGGGCAGCTTCGTCGCCACCAGCAAGAACAAGATCGTCCAGCATCTCGAGGGCGGCATCATCCGCGACATCCTGGTCGACGAGGGCGACCGCGTCCAGGCCGGGCAGGACCTCGTGCGGCTCGACGAGACGGCCGCGCTCGCCAATGCGCGCCAGCTCGAGCTGCGCAAGCTGCGGCTGGAGGCGATCCAGGCGCGGCTCCAGGCGCAGGCGCGGGGCGCCGACGACTTCGTGCCGCCGGCCTCGATCTCCGAGAAGTTCGACGACGCCGAGATCAAGGCGATCATCGACAGCCAGCGCGAGAACTTCCGCTCGACGCGGGCCAAGCTCGACAACCAGCTCCGGCTGCTGCGGGAGAACACCGTTGCGCTGACGTTCCAGCTCGAAGGCATCAGGGCGCAGGTCGATTCCATGCGCCGGCAGAAGGCGATCCTGCAGAACGAGCTCGACGTCAAGACGAGCCTCTTGCAGAAGGGCATCGTCACGCGCTCCTCGATCAGCCTGCTCGAGCGCGCCGTGGCCGACGCCGAAGGCGACATCGCCCGGCTTGAGGCCGAAGGCCGCATCAGCGAGACGCAGATCGGCAAGTACCGGCTGGAGAGGGCGCAGGGCGCCGACAGCGCCCAGAAGACCGCCTTCGACGAGATCCAGACCGTCGAGGCCGAGCTCGACAGCGTGCGCGAGCAGATCCTCAATGCCCGCAGCGTGCTCGACCGGACGATGATCCGCGCGCCGGTTTCCGGCATCGTGATCCGCAGCTACTACCACACCTCCGGCGGCGTCATCGAAAGCGGGCGGCCGATCATGGAGATCCTGCCGTCCAACGAGCCGCTGATCATCGAGGCGCAGGTGCCGCGGATGCAGATCGACGAGGTGCATGTCGGCCAGTCCGCGTCGATCCGGCTCAGCGCGCTCAACCAGCGCACCACGCCCATCCTCGACGGCAAGGTGATCTACGTCTCCGCCGACGCGGTGACCGCCTCGGTCGCCTCGCCGGTGAAGGACATCTACGTCGCCCGCGTCGAGATCCCGACCGAGCAGCTCCATCGCGTCAAGGGGTTCAACCCCACGCCAGGCATGCCGGCCGAGATCCTGATCCAGACGCACGAGCGGACCTTCTTCGAGTACCTGGCCAAGCCGGTCACCGACAGCATGGCGCGCGCGTTCCGGGAGTACTAGGGGGTAGTGACGATTTAACGGGTTGGGATTCCCAAGGGAGAGCAAATCAGATTCAACGCTGATTTTTGGGGATCGGCGATGGACTGCGACACGCTTCGGGATGACCAGTGGGAGCGGATCAAG
>JAEZXF010000119.1 GCA_023419995.1 Pseudomonadota bacterium
TCGCCGAATTCTCCCTGACGCCGATCGCCGCCGCCTCGGTGGCGCAGGTCCACCGCGGCAGGCTGCGCGACGGCCGCGAGGTCGCGGTCAAGGTCAAGCGGCCCGGCCTCGAGAAGAGCGTCTCCGACGATCTGCGCTCCCTGTCGACGCTGGTCGGCATCGCCCGCAAGCTGGTGCCGGGGGCGGCGGCGGTCAATCCGCGCGAGCTGATCACCGAGCTGGGCATCGCCGTGCGCGGCCAGATGGATTTCCGCGCCGAGGTCGCCCACAACCGCCGCTTCGCCCGCGAATACGCCCATCTCGACTGGGTGCGGCTGCCCGAGGTCTACGACGAGTTCTCCACCTCGGAGATCATCACCATGGAGTTCATCCACGGCACGAGCCCGAAGAGGTACGTCGAGAAGCGCGGCCGCTTCGACGGCAACCTGGCGGCGAAGATGTACGGCCTCTACATCCAGATGGCCTTCACCAACCGCTTCATTCATGCCGATTTGCATTCGGGCAACATCATGGTCGAGGGCGAGGGCAAGGTGGTGCTGATGGATACCGGCATCGCCCACGAGTTCCCGTCCTACTACGTCAAGCGCCACCTGAGGGCCTATCTGTGCGTGGCTGCCGTCGACGGCTACATGCAGGTCGACAACTATCTCGGCGACCGGCCGCACATGGTGGCCGGCGAGAAGGCCAAGGCCGCGACCGCCCGCGACTTCCACAGCATGTACCAGCTCTGGGACAGGAACCGCAGCAAGGGCCACACCAAGGATCTGACCACGCTGTGGCTGCAGATCCTCGCGCTGCTGCGCAAGCACCGCATCGCGCTCGACCGCGAGCTCCTTATGATGATGGTCGCCGACATCACCATGTCCGGCCTGGTGCACGAGTTCGACCCCGAGTTCGACGTGGTGGAATACACCCGTCAGGAGCTGCCGCGCCTGATCTTCCGCGACGGCAAGCTGCCGCTCAACGATCCCTACCTGCTCGCCGCGTCGCGCCGCGACCTGTTGCGCGACATCCGCAGGTCGATGGGGATCGACGTCAACGTCGACGCCTATGTCTGAGGACCGAACCATGGCCCGCACCCCGACCGACGGCCTTTCCCGCCGCGAAGAACCGCTGATCTGGCTGGATTTCTGGGACTACGCGCAGCGCCTGTTCCTCGGCGGCGAGCCGATGCCGTGGCTCGCCCCCGGCGCGTTCGACGGCGTCTACCGCCAGGCGCTGGACCTGCTCGATCCGGCCGTCGCCCCGATCGATCTCGACCGGCTGACGGCGAGCTATCTGGCGGCCAATCCCGGCATCCGCTCGGCGATGACGCGGCGCGCCCGGCCGAGCTATCCGCTGAAGACCCTGCTGGGCGACGCAGGCCTGCGCGCGGCCGTCGCCCGTCTGTGCGACGCGATCCGCGACGCGCGCAAGTCGAGGCCGCTGGCGCTGACCGTATCGTCGCCGCTGCGGCTGATGGATGACGCCCACCTGTTCGCGCACGGCGCGCCGATGCCCGATGCCGGCGAGGACGATTGCGAGCGGGCGGCCGTTTATCTCACCGACTTCCTCGGCGCGCTGGCCCAGCCGCCGGGCACGTTCGTGCTGCTGGTCGACCGTGACGGCGAGGCGGCGGCGCGAAACTACGTCCACGCGCTCAACCCTCTCTCGAACCTGTGCCGGCACATGCGCTGGAAGCTGGCGCTGGCGACGCGAGCCGACATCGCCGACCGGATGAGCGCACAGCTCGTCTTCACCCCGGCGGGCCTCGACGGCGTCTGGGGTTCCCTCGACGACGTGGCCGCTGGCCCGCGGCGCGCGCTCTACGCGACGATCCCCGCCGACGCCCGGCCCGAGGCCGTCCTGTCGTCGCTGAAAACCCTTCGCAACACGATCTGAGGACATCCCATGCAGCTGATCGAGCATTTCGACCGCGGCGCCCGCATCAATCCCGACCGGCCCGTCTTCATCTACGAGGGCGAGGAAACCAGCTACCGCGCCGCGCGCGACCAGAACCTGCGGATCGCCAACGCCCTGCGCCTCCATGGCGTCGCAGCCGGCGCCAAATGCGCGGTGCTGTCCGACAACAGCCCGCTCGCCTTCAACACCGTGCTCGGCATCATCCGGGCCGGCTGCATCTGGGTGCCGGTCAACGCCAAGAACGCGGTGAAGGCGCATTGCGATTTCCTCGGCCTGATCGAATGCGACGTCCTCTTCTTTGCCAAGGCCTACGAGGACCTGCTGGAGCGCATCACCGCCGCGGTGCCGAGCCTGAAGACGCTGGTCTGCCTCGACGGCGACAGCGCCTACGGATCCGGCTTCCCCGCCTGGCTCGGCGATGCGCCGGCCGAGCCGGTGGCGCTCGCCGAGGACGACCTCGCCCCGGTGGTGCTCGCCGGCACCGGCGGCACGACGGGGCTGCCCAAGGGCGTGCTGATATCCAACCGCACGCTCGACTGCTTCATCGCCAACATGCTGGCGACGCTTTCCTTCGACCGGAACTCCGTCTACCTCGCCGCCGCGCCGATGACGCACGCGGCCGGCGCCTATGCGTTTCCGGTGTTCGCGCAGGGCGGGACGATCCTGCTGCACAACGGCGTCAACCCGCAGCTCTTCATCTCCGATATCGCGAAGTACAGGGTCACGGAGACCTTTCTGCCGCCGACGGCGACGCTGGCGATCCTGGCGCAGCCGAACGCGCGGGAAGCGGATTTCTCCAGCCTGCGCCACTACATCTCCACCGGCGCTCCCATCGCGCCGGACCGGGTCAGCGAGGCGATCGAGGTGTTCGGGCCGTGCTGGACGCAGCTCTACGGCCAGACCGAGGCGCTGGCGATCATGACCGTCCTGCAGCCGCACGAGAGCGTCGATGCCGGCGGCCGCCCGATCCCGGAGCGCATCGATACCGTGGGACGGGCCGCGCCGTTCGTCCGGCTCGCGATCATGGACGGCGAGGGCAACCTGCTTCCGAGCGGCACGCGCGGCGAGATCGTCTGCCAGTCGAACCTCGTCATGCTCGGCTACTACGAGAACCCCGAGGCGACCGCCGAGGTCTCCGGCCACGGCTGGCACCACACCGGCGACGTCGGAACCATCGACGAGGACGGCTTCCTGCGCATCCTCGACCGGACGAAGGACATGATCATCACCGGCGGGATGAACGTCTTCCCCTCCGAGATAGAGAACTGGCTCTCGCAGCACCCGGCCGTGCACGAGGTCGCGGTGATCGGCGTGCCGGACGACAAATGGGGCGAGGCGGTCAAGGCGATCGTCCAGCTCAAGGCGGGGGCCGCGGCCACGACCGACGAGCTGATCGCCTGGTGCAAGGCGGAGCTCGGCAGCGTCAAGGCGCCGAAATCGATCGACTACGTGACCTCCTTCCCGAAGAGCGCGGTCGGCAAGCTGCTCAAGCGGGATCTGCGCGAGAAATACTGGCAGGACGCCGGCCGCAAGGTCTGACGGCCAGCCATGCGATGCCCGGGAAGGCGGCGACGGACGTTGCCGCCTTTCACCTGCAAGGGCGGCTTTTACATCATGGAAGTCAAAAGCGGGCAGCGGCCTTCCTGAGGCAGGGGCGTCCTTGTTACATCGCAGCCTGATGGAGAGAAGGGCGCGATGGTTCAGGCTGCCGGGACGGACGGAAAGACGGTGCGGATGACGCTTTATGCGTCGCTGACCTCGCCGTTCGTGCGCAAGGTCATGATCTGCGCCCACGAGCTGGGGCTTGCCGACGGGATCGTCCTCGAGCCCTGCGCGCCGCATCCGTTCCGGCGCGTGCCGGCGCGCGCGTCCTTCCGCGCGACCGCTGGCCTCGACTGACGATCCTCGCAGGGCGCACCATGGATTTTGCCGCATCCGACCTGTCCGTCGACCAGACCTACAAGCTCTTGACGGGGCTGATCGTGCCGCGCCCCATCGCTTGGGTGACGACGCGCGCGCCCGGCGGCCGCGTCAACCTTGCGCCGTTCAGCGCCTTCACGTTTCTGTCGACCGTGCCGCCCATCATCGGCATCGGCGTCACCCTGCGCGCTGGCGGATTGAAGGACACGGCGCGCAACATCGACGCCACCGGCGAGTTCGTCGTTCACATCGCCGACGAAAGCCTCATCGAGGCGGTACACGGCAGCTCCGCCGAATACCCGCCCGACGTCAGCGAGCCGGAGGTCCTTGGCCTCGAGCTCGTCGCCTCGCGAACGGTCGGCGTGCCGCGCATTGCCCGCGCGCCGGCGGCGATGGAGTGCAGGCTGGAGCGGGTGGTCGAATTCGGCGAGCGGGGAGCAAGGCTGATCGCCGGCCGCATCGCGCACTTCTGCGTGCGCGACGACCTCGTCGTCGACGGCAAGGTCCCGACCGAACGCCTGCGTCCGCTCGCCCGCGTCGCCGGGCCGCGCTACGCGCCGATCGGCCCGGTAGTCGAGATGGCGCCCCTGCACGAAGGCTCCCGCCGCTACGCCGACACGCCGGCGCCGCAGCGCGCCTTGCAATCTTCCTGAGCCGATGAGGGATCTCATGTTCCACGATATCGAATACCGCACCGAAGGGCCGGTGGGCCTGATCCTCCACGATCGCCCTGATGCCCGCAACGCCGAGAGTCGCCGGCTGCTGGACGAGATGGACACCGCACTGGCGCAGGCGGTGGCCGACCCGGAGATACGCGTCGTCGTCATCGGCGGAAACGGCCCGCATTTCTCCGCCGGGCACGACCTGAAGGAAGCGCAGCGCGAGCGCCAGGATTTCACCGTCGAGGAGCGCTGGGCCTACGAGGAGCAGCGCTATTTCGACTACGCGCTGAGGATATGGGACTGCCCCAAGCCCACCATCGCCCGGGTCCAGGGCGCCTGCGTCGCCGGCGGCTTCATGGTGGCGAACATGTGCGACCTGATCGTCGCCTCCGACGACGCCTTCTTCGCCGACCCGGTGGTGCGCACCCTGTCGGCCGCCGCCGTCGAGGTGCTGGTGCATCCCTGGGTGATGGGGCTACGCAGCGCCAAGGAGTTCCTCTATACCGGCGACCGCATGCCGGCGGCGCGGGCCCATGCGATCGGCATGGTCAACCGGGTGGTGCCGCGCGACGCGCTCGAGGCCGAGACGCAGGCGCTGGCGGAGAAGATTGCCCAGACGCCGCCCTTCGCCCTGAAGCTGGTCAAGCGCTCGCTCAACCGCAGCTTCGACGCGCAGGGCTTCCGCACCGCGCTTTCGGCCCATTTCGACGTGCACCAGCTTTCGCACGTGTCGGACGAGTTCGCGCGCAACCGCGGGTCCGGCCTCGCCGAGGCGATCGGGCGCGGCAGGGCATGAGCGCGGCATCGCCTCAGGCGACGCGAGGGCCGGATTTCCTGCGCGCGGCTTCGGATGCCGGCTTCCGCGCCGGCCTGCGCGAGTGGCTGGGCCGCGAGCTGCCGGCGCAGGCCGCCGGGCGTGGCCCGGCGGCGCTGAACGCCGTCGAGTTCCGGCTTGCCTGGGAGACCCACACCTGCAAGGCCGGCCTGTCCGGGCTCGGCTGGCCGCGGGAGGCGGGCGGGCACGCGCTCTCCCTGTCGCGCCAGGCCATCTACCACGAGGAGGTCGCGCGCGCCGGCGCGCCGCTTCCCGTCAACATGATCGCCCACGGCATCGTCGCTCCGACGCTGATCGCCTTCGGCTCGGCCGCGCAGAAGCAGCGCTATCT
>JAEZXF010000150.1 GCA_023419995.1 Pseudomonadota bacterium
GCGAATGGATCGCGCCGAGGCCCTTCTGGAAGGCGGTGGCGCCCATGGCGGCGGCCGACATCATGTGGGCGCGCGCCTCGAGGTCGGTCCCGTCGGCGAATGCCTTGGGCAGGTTCTCGAAGGAGAGCCGCATGCCCTCGAGCGCGATGCCGTCGGCCATCGGGTGGTAGCCCGGCGCGCAATAGGCCTCGAGGCAGTGGGCGAGCGCGTCCATGCCGGTGCCGGCGGTGATGAAGGGCGGCATGCCAGCCGTCAGCTCCGCGTCGGCGATGACGATGACCGGCATCATCTTCGGATGGAAGATGACCTTCTTGGTGTGGCTGGCCTCGTGGGTGAGCACGCCTGCGCGGCCGACCTCCGAGCCGGTGCCGGCGGTGGTCGGCACCGCGACGATCGGCGCGATCTTGGAGCCGTCGGCGCGCGTCCACCAGTCGCCGATGTCCTCGAACTCCCACACCGGGCGGGCCTGGTGCGCCTGGAAGGCGATCAGCTTGCCGAGATCGAGCGCCGAGCCGCCGCCGAAGGCGACGACGCCGTCATGCCTGCCGGCCTTGTAGACCTCGATGCCGGCATAGAGGTTGGATTCCACCGGGTTGGGCTTGACGTCCGAGAAGACGCCGTGCGGCACGCCGGCGTCGGCCAAGAGCTTCAGCGTCGAGGCGGTCACCGGCAGCTTCGCCAGCCCGGGATCGGTAACGAAGAGCGGGTTCGATATCCCAGCCTCCTTCAAGACCTCCGGCAGTTCCTTGATGCGGCCGGCGCCGAAGCGCACGGTCGTGGGGTAGTTCCATTTCGAGACGAGGTTGGTCATGGCGTGCTCGTGGTCTTTCCAGAGCAATTCCAGGAAAAGCGTGAAGCGGCCTTCCGTCCGGAATTGCGTTAAGATTAGAGGATCAGATCGCTTCGCGCAGGTGGAAACTCTTCGGCTGCGTCAGGTTCTCGTAGCCGACGAGCCCCATGGCGCCACCCTTGCCGGTGTCCTTGACGCCGGTCCACACGAGGCCCGGATCGACGTAGTCGCAGCGATTCATGAACACCGTGCCGGTCTCGATCCGGTCGCCGATGGCGGCCGCGTGGTCGGTATCCGTCGTCCACACCGAGGCGGTCAGGCCGTAGGGGCTGTCGTTCATCAGCGCGATCGCCTCCTCGTCGTCGCGCACCTTCATGATGCCGACGATGGGGCCGAAGGACTCCTCGCGCATCACGCTCATCTGGTGGTTGACGCCGGTCAGCACCTCGGGCGCGAGATAGGGCGAGCCCTCGGCGTCGCCCTCGACCTTCATGTTGACGTGGGCCGCCGCGCCCTTGCGCAGCGCCTCGGCCTTCTGCTCGCGGATGAAGTCGGCGAAGCGCGCCTGCGCCATCGGTCCCATGGTCGTCGCCTGCTCGAGCGGGTTGCCGACCACGTAGTTCCTGGTCTCGGCGATGAAGCCCTCGACGAAGGCGTCGTAGACCTTCTCGTGGACATAGACGCGCTCGATGCCGCAGCAGCACTGGCCGGTGTTGTAGAAGGCGCCGTCGACCAGGTTGGCGATGGCGTGGTCGAGCTTGGCGTCGGGCAGCACGTAGGCCGGATCCTTGCCGCCGAGCTCGAGGCCGAGCGTCATGAACGTGCCGGCCGCCGCCTTCTCGATGGCGCGGCCGCCCGCGACCGAGCCGGTGAAGTTGCAGTGGTCGATCTTGCCGGAGCCGAGAAGCTTCTCGGTCTGGCCGTGGGAGAGGACGATGTTCTGGAACAGGCCTCGCGGCAGCCCGGCCTTGTCGAACGCCTTCTGGAAGCGCTCGCCGACCAGCAGCGTCTGGGCCGCGTGCTTGAGGATGACGGCGTTGCCCGCCATCAGCGCCGGCACCACCGAGTTGACCGTCGTCAGGTACGGGTAGTTCCACGGCGCGATGGTGAAGACGATGCCGAGCGGCGCGCGCTTGAGGTAGCGGCGGAAACCGGGACGCTCCTCGGGGATGTACGGCGCCAACGCCTTCTCGGCCAGCGCCACCATGTAGCGGGTGCGCTCCTCGACGCCGCCCTTCTCGCCGCCGTAGCGCACGGGCCGCCCCATCTGCCAGGCGATCTCGGGCACGATCTCGTCGTTCATGGCCAGCAGCGCCTCGAGGAAGGCGAGCAGGTACGTCGACCGCCCGCCGATCGACACCTTCGCCCACTCGGCCTGCGCGGCGCGGGCGCGCGCCACCGCCGCGTCGATCTCGGCATCGGTCGCGGTCGGCCGCTCGGCATAGATCGAGCCGTCGACGGGGGATTTCAGCTTGACCGTTTCGGTCATGAGAGCCTCTTCTTCTCGGTTGGATCAGTAGCGTTCGAAGCCGCGGTGCAGCTCCCAGTCGGTGACGCGGCGGTCGTATTCGAGCTGCTCCCAGCGCGCAGTGTGCAGGTAGTGCTCGACCACCTCCTCGCCGAGCGCCGCCTTCAGCATCTTCGACTTCGACAGCGTGTCGATCGCCTCGCGCAGCGTCTTGGGGATCTCGGTCAGCCGCGCCGCCTGGTAGGCGTCGCCCTCGAACGGCTTGGCCAGCTCGAGCTTCTCGTCGATGCCGGCGAGGCCGGCCGCGATCAGCACCGCGAAGGCGAGGTAGGGGTTCAGGTCCGCGCCGCCGATGCGGCATTCGATGCGGATGCCCTTGGTGCCCTCGCCGCACAGGCGGAAGCCGGCGGTGCGGTTGTCCCGGCTCCACGCCGTCTTGGTCGGCGCGAAGGTGCCGGCCTGGAACCGCTTGTAGGAGTTGATGTA
>JAEZXF010000199.1 GCA_023419995.1 Pseudomonadota bacterium
CGGCACCGGCAAGGACTCCGTCAACCTGCCGATGGACAAGGCGCAGTATGACGCCTTCGGCGCCGCCCTTCTCGACGGCGAGAAGACCGAGTTCCGCGAGTGGGAGGGCTCGCCCTATTTCGACGGCTGCCTGCCGGTCGAGGTGATGGCCGAGCGCGGGCCGGAGACGCTGCGCCACGGCCCGATGAAGCCGATCGGCCTGACCAACCCGCACAACCCGACGGTCAAGGCCCATGCCGTCGTCCAGCTCCGGCAGGACAACGCGCTCGGCACGCTCTACAACATGGTCGGCTTCCAGACCAAGCTGAAGCACGGCGAGCAGGTGCGCATCTTCCGCACCATACCCGGGCTGGAGCAGGCCGAGTTCGCCCGCCTCGGCGGCCTCCACCGCAACACCTACATCAACTCGCCGACGCTGCTCGACGCGACGCTGCAGCTCAAGGGCCGTCCGGGCCTGCGCTTCGCCGGCCAGATCACCGGCTGCGAGGGCTATGTCGAGTCCGCCGCCGTCGGTCTGCTCGCCGGCCGCTTCACCGCCGCCCAGCGCCTCGGCCGCCCGCTCGCCCCGCCGCCGCCGACAACTGCCTTCGGCTCGCTGCTCGGCCACATCACCGGCGGCCACATCGTCTCCGACGACGAGCCGGGCAAGCGCTCGTTCCAGCCGATGAACATCAATTTCGGGCTGTTCCCGCCGCTGGAAGCCGGCACGAAGCTGAAGCCGGAAGGCTTCGAGGGCCGTTTCCGCGGCAAGGACAAGGCGCTCGCCAAGAAGAAGGCGCTCAGCCGCCGCGCGCTCGCCGATTGCCGCGCCTGGCTCGGGCTGGCGCCGCAGACGCAGGCGGCCGAGTAGAGCATGTTTCCCGAAGGCGGGAAGCGGCTTCGGGACAAGGGCATGCGCAGGACGGGGAACCGAGGCGCGGGGAGCGTATCTGAAAGATCGACTCGCCTCGGCCGCCGCATCATTCAGGGGGAGATTTTCATGACCACGCTCGACAGCACGTTTCTCAAGGTCGAGCGCGACGGTCCCGTCGCGCACATCGTCCTCGATCGGCCGGACAAGGCCAACAGCATGACGCCGGATTTCTGGGCCGACCTGCCGCGCATCGTCGATGCGCTCGGGCGCGACGAGAGCGTGCGCTGCGCCATCGTCTCCGGCGAAGGCCGGCATTTCACCGGCGGCATGGACCTCGCCGCCTTCGCCTCGCTCGCCGCGCTGTTCGAGAAGGAGCCGGGCCGCGCCGCCTACGCCATGCGCGACCTGATCCTGTCGCTGCAGAACAGCTTCAACGCGCTGGAGCGCGCCCGCTTCCCGGTGATCGCCGCGATCCACGGCGCCTGCGTCGGCGCCGGCATCGACATGATCACCGCCTGCGACCTGAGGCTCGCCAGCAGCGACGCCTATTTCGCGGTCGAGGAGATCCATATCGGCATGGCCGCCGACGTCGGCACGCTCCAGCGCCTGCCGAAGCTGATCGCGCCGGCCGTCGCGGCCGAGCTCGCCTATAGCGGTCGCCGCTTCCAGGCCGACGAGGCGAAGGAGATCGGCCTCGTCTCCGCCGTCCACGCCGACAAGGATGCGGTGCTCGGTGCCGCGCACGAGCTTGCCCGCTCGATCGCCGCCAAGTCGCCGCTCGCCATCGCCGGCATCAAGCGCAACCTCGCCTATGCCCGCGACCATTCGGTGGCCGACGGCCTCGACTACATCGCGACGTGGAACGCCGGCATGCTGCGCCCCGGCGAGCTGATGGCGGCCGTGCAGGCAAAGATGACGAGGCAGCAGGCCGTGTTCGCCGACCTGCTCGCCGACCGCAAGCTCGGCTGACCTTCCCGCCTATTCGCCCGGCGCGATCCCCGCCTCGGAGGCGCCGGGCAGGCCGGGCTTGCCGGCCTCCGCGGGATTGCGCCGCACATAGGCCGCCTTCAGGCTCTCAGAGGTGTCGCGCGAGCCGTCATGGCTCCAGCCCGGCGGCCGGAACAGGTAGCCGAAGCGCTGGCGCGGCGTCAGGCCCGGCGCGAACGCGTCGCGGAACATGGCGATCCATTCGTGGAACGCGACCTTGACGGGATTGAACGTGCCGATGTTGTGCACGATGCCGTAGCGCGGGCTGTCTTCCTCCAGCTCCTCGACGAAGGTGCCGAACATGCGGTCCCAGACGATCAGCGTGCCCGCATAGTTGGCGTCGAGATAGCGCGGATTGGTGGCGTGGTGCACCCGGTGGTGCGACGGCGTGTTGAAGACGTACTCGATCGGCCGCCACAGCTTGCCGATGGTCTCGGTGTGGATCCAGAACTGGTAGACCTGGTTGAAGCCGAACACGAAGACGATGACCGCCGGGTGGAAGCCGAGAAGCACCAGCGGCACCTGCAGCACGAACATGCCGGTGAACAGCGCCGTCCACGACTGCCGGAGCGCCGTCGACAGGTTGTAGTGCTGGCTCGAATGATGGTTGATGTGCTCGGCCCAGACCCAGCGCACCCGGTGGGCGATGCGGTGATACCAGTAGTAGCGCAGGTCGTCGAGCAGGAAGGCGGCGAGGATCACCCAGAACGAGGTTCCGAGGTCGAACAGCCGGAACTGCCACACCCACAGCAGCGCCGTATAGGAGACGACGCCGAGCAGCAGGCCGGCGGCGACGTTGCCGACGCCCATCAGCAGGCTGGTCAGCGTGTCGCGCGTCTCGAACTCGCCCCTGGCGCGGCCCGTCCGCACCAGCCACAGCTCGATCAGGATGGCGGCGACGAAGAACGGGATCGCGAGCTGCGTCACGTCCGGAAACACATGGCTTTCCATCGGCCTTTCTCCTTCAAGCCCGGTCGCGCAGCGCCAGCAGCAATGCCTCGACCGCGCGCGCCTCGTGCGCCCCGGCAAAGGTGAAGACGCCGCCCGGCCATGTAAAGTCCCTCAGATGCAGCATGACGGAGGAATCCGCGACGCGCGGCGCCTCGGCGAGGTCGCGCGCGGCGACGATCCGCGTCAGGAACTTGCTGCCGATCGCCTGCACGATGCCGACGCGGCCGTCGGCCAGCGCCAGGAA
>JAEZXF010000380.1 GCA_023419995.1 Pseudomonadota bacterium
GCCATGAGCGCCGGACCATGGGCGCCCGCCCCCCGACGATGCCGACGCGGCGCCTCCTGCTGGCGGTCCTGGCGGCGCTCGCCCTCGGCGGCACGGCCACGGCCTCGGAGCAGCCCGACCGGGCCGCGCTGTTCCGACGCCTGCGCAACGCGCAGACCGAGCGCGAGGGCCGCATGGCCGAGGACGCGGTCTGGCGCATGTGGATGGCGGAAGCGCCGACGGAAGCGGTCAGGGAAGCCGTGGCCGAGGCGATGCGGCGGCGCGAGAGCTACGACTTCGACCGGGCGCTGGCGATCCTCGACCGCACGGTGGCCGACGCCCCCGCCTATGCCGAGGGCTGGAACCAGCGCGCCTTCATCCGCTTCCTGAAGAACGATTTCGACGGCTCGCTCGAGGACATCGAGCGCACGCTGGCGCTGGAGCCGCTGCACTTCGCGGCGCTCGCCGGCAAGGCGATGATCCTGATGCGGCAGGGCCGGATGGAGCTCGGCCAGGCCGCCCTGCGGCAGGCCGTCGCCATCCACCCATGGCTCAAGGAGCGCTCGATGCTCATCCCGGTGCCCGGCGAGATACCGCCGGGGCCGGGGAAGGACATCTGAGCCCTATTCGGGCGCGCGCTCGTCCTGCTTGGTGACGACCCGCTTGCGCCGCGCCAGCATGTTCAGGCCCTCGACCAGCGCCGAGAAGCCCATCGCGGCGTAGATGTAGCCCTTGGGCACGTGGAAGCCCATGCCGTCGGCGATCAGCGTCGTGCCGATCATCAGCAGGAAGCCCAGCGCCAGCATGACGATGGTCGGGTTCTTCTCGATGAAGCGCGACAGCGGGTTGACCGCCAGCAGCATCATCGCCACCGCCACGATGACGGCGATGTACATGATGGCGATCTCGTCGGTCATGCCGACGGCGGTGATGATCGAGTCGATCGAGAAGACGAGGTCGAGCAGCAGGATCTGGAAGATCGCCCCGGCGAGCGAGGTCTGGATCGTCTCGCCGACGATGTTCTCCTTCCCGGTGTTGGGGTCGACGGAGTGATGGATCTCCCGCGTCGCCTTCCAGACGAGGAACAGGCCGCCGGCGATGAGGATCATGTCGCGCCACGAGAACGCCCTGCCGAACAGCTCGAACAGCGGGTCGGTGAGATGCACGATCCACGCGACGGTCGCGAGCAGCATCAGCCGCATGATGAGCGCCGCGCCGATGCCGAGCCGGCGCGCCAGCACGCGGTTCTCCTGCGGCAGCTTGTTGGTCAGGATCGAGATGAAGATCAGGTTGTCGATGCCGAGAACGATCTCGAGCACGATGAGCGTGACGAGCGCGACCCAGGCGGTCGGATCGTTCAGCCAGTAGAAATGGTCGGCAAGGAATTCCATCGTCTTCGTCCCCGGAGGCTCGCGCAAGGTAAAGTGGGGACAGAGGTAGGAACGAGGCCGCGCCGCGTCAATGCGCGCAATGCCGGCTCAGCGCCAGAAAGAAGGCACCGTCTCCTCGAGGCGCGGGCCGAGGCGCAAGGGCGCGATCCGCTCGGCAAGGCCGGTGCGGTCGGAGATGTCGATGCCGACGCCGCAGATCGTCGCCGGCCCGGACGCCGCCTCGAAGCGCCCTTTCGGCACCTTGTAGAGGAAGCGGTTCAACGGCTCCTCCTTCTCCATGCCGAGCGAGGAATCGTAGTCGCCGCACATGCCGGCGTCGGAGATGTAGCCCGTGCCGCCGTCGAGGATCTGGTGGTCGGCGGTCGGCTGGTGGGTGTGCGTGCCGACGACGAGCGAGGCGCGCCCGTCGACGAAATGCGCGAAGCACATCTTCTCCGAAGTCGCCTCGGCGTGGAAGTCGACCACCACCGCGTCGGCCTGCTCGCCGAGCGGGCAGGCGGCCAGCTCGCGCTCGCCCGCCTGGAAGGGATCGTCGAGCTCGGGATGCATGAACACCCGGCCCATGATGTTGGTGACGAAGACGCGCGCGCCGTTCCTCGCCTCGAAGAGGCCGGTGCCGCGGCCGGGCGTGCCGACGGGAAAGTTCGCCGGCCGCAGGAAGCGGTGCTCGCGCGGGGCGAACTCCAGCGCCTCGCGCTGGTCCCAGACGTGGTTGCCGGTGGTCACCACGTCGGCGCCCGCGTCGAGGGTCAGGCGGAAGATCTCCTCGGTGATGCCGAAGCCGCCGGCGGCGTTCTCGCCGTTGACGATCACGAAGTCGAGCCGCAGATCCGAGATCAGGCCGGGCAGGCGTTCCCACACCGCCGTGCGGCCGGACCGTCCCACCATGTCGCCGAGAAAAAGAAGCCTCATGGTTTCCGTCTATAGAGCAGTTCCGGGAAGGGTGTGAAGCGGTTTTCGGTCGGGAACCGCGTGGAATCAAGGTGCTAGGGGAAACCGGCGCAGGCCGCTCTCGCTGAGGAGCGCGTCGAGCCGCACGTCGTGCGCCTCGGCCGGCACGGCCCCGACCCGCTGGCAGTCGAAGGCGACGCCGACAAGGCGCGGCGCGAGGCCCCTGCCGCGCAGGCGGGCGATCGCCCGGTCGTAGTGGCCCGCCCCGTAGCCGATGCGGTCGCCGGCCGCGTCGAACGCCGCGAGCGGCACCAGCATCACCGCGGGGTCGAGCACCGCCGCGCCCTCGCCCGGTCCGCGCGTGCCGAAGCCCATCTCGACCAGCGGCGCACCCGGCAGGTGCTCGCGGAAGACGATGGTGGTTCTGTCGAGGATGGCGGGCAGGCACAGGCGCGCGCCCCGCTCCGCCAGAGCCGCCATCAGCGGCCGCGGATCGACCTCGGAGCGGATCGGCCAGAAGGCGGAGACGGCCGTGCCGGGCGACGGCGCGATCTGCGCGGCCGCGCCGGCCATCGCCAGCGAGGCCTCAGTGCGCCAGCCGGCGTCGAGCGCGTCGCGCCGGGCGAGGGCCTCGGCGCGCAGGATCTTCTTCGTCTGGACGGCGGCGGCGGGCATGTCGGCTCGTTCGGGAAGGGAGCGATCCACGGCATCCGATGGAGAGGTTGATCCCGGGTGCCTACAAAGTAGGTGGGCGCCG
>JAEZXF010000248.1 GCA_023419995.1 Pseudomonadota bacterium
CCTGCGGCTCGGCGCAGTCGCGCAACTTCTCCTACGGCATGGCGATCGGGCGCGGCGACGACCTCGAGGGCCGGCCGCTGGCCGAGGGGGTGGCGACGGCCGGGATCGCGGCGCGGATCGCCCGCGACAAGGGCGTCGACGCGCCGATCTTCGAGGCCGTGGCCGCCCTGCTTGCCGGACGGCTCACCATCGGCGACGCGGTGGCGGCGCTGATGGCGCGGCCGCTGAAGAGCGAGTTCGGCGCGCAATGACACGCTAGCACGGAGACGAGCATGATTTTCGCCCTCATCTGCAAGGACAGGCCGGGGAAGCTGGAGGTGCGGCTGGCCAACCGGCCGGCGCACCTCGACTATCTGACGGGGCTGAACGAGGCCGGCAGGCTGAAGTTCGCCGGCCCGCTCACCGGCGACGACGGCAAGCCGCTTGGCAGCCTCGTCGCCGTCGAGGCGGACGACCGCGCCGCGGCCGAGGCGATCGCCGCCGGCGATCCCTACGCCAGGGCCGGCCTGTTCGAGAGCGTCGAGATCCACCCGTGGAACTGGGTGTTCAACGCCCCGGAGCCGAAGTGATGGCGTACTGGCTGTTCAAGTCGGAGCCCGACGTCTTCTCCTTCGAGATGCTGAAGGCGAAGGGGAAGAAGGGCGCGGAGTGGGACGGCGTGCGCAACTATCAGGCGCGCAACAACATGCGCGCCATGAAGATCGGCGACCTCGGCTTCTTCTATCATTCGAACATCGGGCTCGAGGTGGTCGGCATCGCCGAGGTCTGCGCGCTGGCGCACCCGGACTCGACCACCGACGACGCCCGCTGGGAATGCGTCGACATCCGCGCAGTGGCCGACATGCCGAAGCCGGTGACGCTGAAGGACGTCAAGGCCAACCCGAAGCTCGAAAAGATGTCGCTCGTCACCTCGATGCGCCTGTCGGTCCAGCCGGTGACCGAAGACGAATGGGCCGAGGTCTGCCGCATGGGCGGCCTCGTTCCAGCGCCGAAGCCGTGAGGCTCTCCCCGGAACGGGCGGAAGGCTTCATCAGGGAGAACACCGCCCTGATCGCGCCGCCGCACGTGCCGGAGATCGCCCTCCACCTCGCCGACGAGGCGCACGAGCTGTGGCACCGCACCGAGGAGGAGCTCGAGGAGATCGGCCTTCCGCCGCCTTTCTGGGCCTTCGCCTGGGCCGGCGGGCAGGGGCTCGCCCGCCATGTCCTCGACCGTCCAGCCCTGGTGGCGGGAAAGCGCGTGCTCGACTTCGCCTCCGGCTCCGGGCTGGTGGCGATCGCGGCGATGAAGGCGGGCGCGGCGCATGCGCTCGCCGCCGACATCGACCCGTTCTGCGCCGCGGCGATCGCGCTCAACGCGCGGGAGAACCGCGTCGCCGTCGACTTCACCGCCGAGGACGTGGTCGGCCGGCAGGGCGGCTGGGACGTGGTGCTGGCCGGCGACGTCTTCTACGACAAGGCCTTCGCCGAGCGGCTGCTGCCGTGGTTCGCCGGCCTGAAGGCGCGCGGAACCGAGATCCTGGTCGGCGATCCCGGCCGCGCCTACCTGCCTGCGACGAGCCTCGAGGCGCTCGCCACCTATCAGGTGCCGGTCACCCGCGTGCTGGAGGATTCCGAGGTCAAGAAGACGACGGTCTGGCGGCTATCCTAGCACCGTCAGCACCGTGCGCCGCGACAGGTGCGGCAGGAGCCTCGCCATCACCCGCGGCGAGACCGCGACGCAGCCTTCGGTCGGCGCGAAGCCTTCCCGCGCGATGTGGAAGAAGATGGCGCTGCCCATGCCGCGCCGGCGCGGCCGGATGTTGAAGTCGAGCACCACGACGCAGTCGTAGAGCCTGTCCTTGCGCCGCATCGTCTCGGCGCTGGCCGGATAGGGCAGCCTGACCGGCCGGTTGTAGTTGCGGTCGGCCGGCGCGTCGCACCAGCCGTCGGCCGGGCCGATCCGCCGGAAGGCGAGCGGCGAGCGCATCGCCGGCAGGCGTCCCGGCCGGAAGAACCCGTGGAGCAGGCGCATCGCCCCCAGCGGTGTCGCGCCGTCGCCCTCGCGCTTGATCGCGGCGATGCCGCCGCGCCCGAGCGCGCAGGGAAACGCCGTCCCGGCCCAGATGAGAATGCCCTGCGAGGCGTGGCCGGGCCGCGCCCGGACGACGATCCTCGCGGCAGGGTTGCGGGTGCGCTGCATCATCGCACCACCTTTGCCATATTTCGGATATGATCTCACCGTGGAACAAATCGCCGTGATCGTCTTTAATGACAGCCGAGGTTCCGCATAAAGCGGGGCTTTGGTCAACGATGCCCCCCTCGGGTCAAGCCTGAATCGGAAAGAACATGACCGCACGCACCATCCTCATCGTCGATGACGACGCCGACCTGCGCGAGACGCTGGTCGAGCAGCTTGCCCTCTACGAGGAGTTCGCGGTGCTGCAGGAGGACACGGCGGCGAAGGGCATGCAGGCGGCACGCGGCGGCATCGTCGACCTGCTCATCATGGATGTCGGCCTGCCGGACATGGACGGTCGCGACGCGGTGAAGATGCTGCGCAAGGGCGGCTTCAAGGCGCCGATCATCATGCTCACCGGGCACGACACCGATTCCGACACCATTCTCGGCCTCGAGGCCGGGGCCAACGACTACGTCACCAAGCCGTTCCGCTTCGCCGTGCTGCTGGCGCGCATCCGCGCCCAGCTTCGCCAGCACGAGCAGAGCGAGGACGCGACCTTCACCGTCGGCCGCTACACCTTCAAGCCGAGCCAGAAGCTCCTGACCGACCCCAAGGGCGGCAAGGTGCGGCTGACCGAGAAGGAAGCCTCGATCATCAAGTACCTCTACCGCGCCGAGCAGAAGGTGGTGACGCGCGACGTGCTGCTCGAGGAGGTCTGGGGCTACAATTCCGGCGTCACCACCCACACGCTCGAAACCCACGTCTACCGCCTGCGCCAGAAGATCGAGCGCGATCCCTCCAATGCCGAGATTCTTGTGACGGAAAGCGGCGGCTACAAGCTCGTCCCTTGACTGTCCGCCGCACGCGGTTGAAGAACCTTGGGTGGTTCCGGCGGCGCGGGGGGCGGCGCCGTGCGGAACGGCATGAAAACAAGCAGATAGACCGTTTCGGCGTTTCCGTGAGACGATGGGACGGTCTGGAGGGCCAGGGGCGCAACCGGGGACAGTGACTTGGCGCTTGACGACGACATCCGCATCCTGTCCGGGGTCGGCCTGTTCTCGGAGCTGACGGACGAGCAGCTGCGGCTTCTCGCCTTCGGCGCGGAGCAGGTGCGCTTCCCCGCCGGGCGCGAGATCTTCCCCGAGGGCGCGGCGGCCGACTGCGCCTATGTCGTCCTGTCGGGCCGGGTCGTGCTCTACCGCGACGGCGGCGGCCAGGCCGTCGCCCTCTCGCGGCTGGGCGAGGGCGCCATCGTCGGCGAGCTGGCGCTGATCGCGCCGGGCAAGCGCCTCACCTACGCCGCCGCCGAGACCGACGTCGAGGCCATCCGCCTGTCGCGCTCGCTGTTCCGCCGCATCCTCCAGGAATATCCCGAGGTCGCGGCCCGGCTTCACGACCGCATGATGCAGGACCTGCAGGACTTCCTGAAGAAGATCGAAGGCGTCGCGCCGCGCTTCTCGGAGTGAGGGGTGCATCGGCAGCGCACGCTTTGCGCACGCAGTGCCGTCCCCTCATTTGCCTTGCCGGCGCTGCCCCTCATCCGCCCTTCGGGCCCCTTCTCCCCG
>JAEZXF010000253.1 GCA_023419995.1 Pseudomonadota bacterium
CCACCTTCTCCCCGTAAAGGGGGAGAAGGAGAAGCAGTGGCTTCGCGGCCGCCTCGCCTCTCCCCGTTCACGGGGAGAGGATGCCGGCAGGCAGGTGAGGGGCGGCGCGAGCTTCGCCAGTCCTTCACCTCCGCTACCACCTCATCAAGGCTGCGCGATAGTGCGCGGATGTCCGCGCCGCCCCTCATCCGCCCTTCGGGCACCTTCTCCCCGTGAACGGGCAGAAGGGGACGCGGAGACATCGCAGCAGTATCTCCTCTTCCCAACCACGGGGGCCGCAGATCGGGTCAAGACAAGGGGCTCCACTCCGGCGGATGCCGGCAGGGGTAGGTGAGAGCCGCGCTACACCTTGCCTGTCTACTCCGCCGCCTTCGCCTCCTGCCACTTGGCTTCCATCTCGTCGAGCGTGGCATCTTCGAGCGCGCGGCCGTCGGCGTGCAGGGCCGTCTCGACATGGTGGAAGCGCCGGGTGAACTTGGCGTTGGTGCCGCGCAGCGCGTCCTCCGCGTCGATGCCGAGGTGGCGGCCGAAATTGACCAGCGCGAACAGCACGTCGCCGAACTCGTCGGCGATGTCCTTCTCCTCGCCGCCGGCGAGTGCGGCGCGCAGCTCGCCGATCTCCTCCTCGATCTTGTCGAGGATCGGCGTCGCCTCCTTCCAGTCGAAGCCGACGCGGGCCGCCTTCTGCTGCAGCTTGAGCGCGCGCGTCAGCGCCGGATGGACGAGCGGGATGCCGTCGAGCCAGCCCTTGCCGTGGTCCTCCGGGTCGAGGCCGCGCGCCAGCCGCGCCGCGCGCCGCTCGGCCTTCTCCTCTGCCTTGATCCTGTCCCACATGCCCTTGGCCATCCCGGCCGAGCGCGTCGCCTCGTCGCCGAAGACGTGCGGGGGGCGGCGGATCATCTTGCGGGTGATCGCCTCGACCACGTCGGGGAAGGCGAAGGTGCCCTGCTCCTCGGCCATGCGGGCATGGAACACGACCTGGAGCAGCAGGTCGCCCAGCTCCTCGCGCAGGTCGTCCATGTCGCCGCGCTCGATGGCGTCGGCGACCTCGTAGGCTTCCACGATCGTGTAGGGCACGATGGTGGAAAAGTCCTGCTCGACGTCCCACGGGCAGCCGGTGGCCGGGTCGCGCAGCGCGGCCATGATCTCGATCAGCCGCGCGATGTCCTTGGACGGAGTCATGAAAAACCTCTCGGAGCGAGCCCCGAGAGGTAGAACGCGTCGGGACGGATGTCCACGTCGTCTCAGAAGAAAGCCTGAAGCCCCGTCTGCGCCCGGCCGAGGATCAGCGCGTGCACGTCGTGCGTGCCCTCGTAGGTGTTGACGGTCTCGAGGTTCTGGGCGTGGCGCATCACGTGGTACTCGACCTGGATGCCGTTGCCGCCGTGCATGTCGCGGGCCTGCCGGGCGATGTCGAGCGCCTTGCCGCAATTGTTGCGCTTGACGATCGAGATCATCTCCGGCGCGAACTTGCCCTCGTCCATCAGCCGGCCGACGCGCAAGCTCGCCTGGAGGCCGAGCGCGATCTCGGTCTGCATGTCGGCGAGCTTCTTCTGGTAGAGCTGCGTCGCGGCCAGCGGCCGGTTGAACTGCTTGCGGTCGAGGCCGTACTGGCGGGCGCGGAACCAGCAATCCTCGGCCGCGCCCATCGCGCCCCAGGAAATGCCGTAGCGGGCGCGGTTCAGGCAGCCGAACGGCCCCTTGAGGCCGGAGACGTTGGGCAGGATCGCATCCTCGCCGACCTCGACATTGTCGAGCACGATCTCGCCGGTGATCGAGGCGCGCAGGCTGAGCTTGCCGCCGATCTTCGGCGCGGAAAGCCCCTTCGTGCCCTTCTCGAGTACGAAGCCCTTGATCTGGTTGTCGTGCGCGGCCGACTTCGCCCACACCACGAACACGTCGGCGATCGGGGCGTTGGAGATCCACATCTTGGAGCCGTTGAGGCGATAGCCGCCCGCGGTCTTCTCGGCACGGGTCTTCATGCCGCCGGGGTCGGAGCCCGCGTCCGGCTCGGTCAGGCCGAAGCAGCCGATCCACTCGCCGGAGGCGAGCTTCGGCAGGTATTTCATGCGCTGCTCCTCGGTGCCGTAGGCGAAGATCGGGTGCATCACCAGCGACGACTGCACGCTCATCATCGAGCGGTAGCCGCTGTCGATGCGCTCGACCTCGCGCGCAACCAGGCCGTAGGAGACGTAGCCGGCGCCGACGCCGCCATACTCCTCAGGAATGGTGGCCCCGAGCAGGCCGGCCTCGCCCATCTCGCGGAAGATCGCGGGATCGGTCTTCTCTTCGAGATAAGCCTGCTGGACGCGCGGCGCGAGCTTCTCGGCTGCGAACGCCGCCGCCGAATCGCGGATCAGGCGCTCGTCCTCGGTCAGCTGCTCTGAAAACAGGAACGGATCGTCCCAGGAAAACGGCTTCATGCCTGCATCGGCTCCGGCGGCCATAGGGTTCCTCCATCGTGTCGGGCTTCACAGCGGACCTAGCACGGGGAGGGGCCGTCTCGCCAGCAAGCAATAATCGCATGGTAATGAGGATTACTCATGATATATTCCGCCTCATGCGTTATGCTTATATCCCCACCATCAACGAGCTTCACGCCTTCTGTGCCTGCGCGCGCACCGGTTCCGCGACCCGCGCCGCCGGCGAGCTGAACCTGACGCAGAGCGCCGTCAGCCGCTCGCTCGGCACGCTGGAGGACAGGCTCGGCGTGCGGCTGTTCCACCGGGTGAAGCAGCGGCTGGTGCTGTCCGAGGCGGGCCGCGCCTTCCTGCGCGAGGCCGACCGCATCCTCGCCGACCTCGGCCAGGCGGCGATGACGGTGATGGCCTTCGGCGGCCACAGCCGGGTGCTGCGGCTGGCCGTGCTGCCCACCTTCGCCAAGACCTGGCTGACGCCGCGCCTGAAGCAGTTCCGCACCGTTGCCCCGGACGTCACCTTCGACATCGTCGCGCGGCTCGAGCCCGTCGATTTCGAGGCCGATCCGTTCGACGCCGCGATCCAGCGCTCGGACATGCGCCCGGCCAACACCGAGCTGATCCCGCTGATGGAGGAGCAGCTCGTCGTCGTCGCCTCGCCGGACCTTCTCGGCGGCAAGAGCTCGCTGCCGGACGAGGAGCTCGCCCGGCTGCCGCTTCTCCAGCAGACGACGCGGGCGAGCCTGTGGCTCGACTGGTTCCGCGACGCCGGCATCGACGCGCGCTCGGTGCTGCGCGGCGACCGCTTCGAGCATTTCGACATGGTCATCAGCGCCGCCGCCTCGGGGCTCGGTGTGGCGCTGGTGCCGGAGGTGCTGGCCGAGGCGGAGATCGCCGCCGGCCGGCTGACACACGCATCCGAGCGGCGGCTGGTGGTCGGGGCGCCGTACTCGCTGATCTATCCGGCGCGCAGCGCCGAGGTCGAGGGCTTCGCCGCGTTCCGCGACTGGCTGGCCGGCTTCCGGAAGAGCTGAGACCCGCCGCGCGCACGCGGGAGCCCGGCGCTCACGCGCCTCTCAGCCAGCCGTCGGCGAATTCGACGCGCCCGACGCCGGCGAGGCGGCACAGCCGCTCCAGCTCCGCCTCCAGCTTCCGGGTCAACGCCTTCGACGGCCGCACCGTCGCCTCCGGCCAGAAGGCGCGCACGGCCCGCACGTCGCGCTCGCGCTCGGCCTTGACGTCGATGCGTCCGACGACCCGGTCGCCGCGCAGGACGGGATAGACGTAGTAGCCGTACTGGCGCTTGGCCTCCGGCACGAAGATCTCGATGCGGTAGGAGAAGCCGAACAGCCGCTCCGCCCGCGCCCGGTCGCGCATCAGCGGATCGAACGGGCTGACGATGCGCACGCGGTCGGGCGGCTCCGGCGCCGCGAGCGCCGCCTGCGGCACGTCGGGCAGGGCGAAGCCGGCGCGCGGCTTGCCGCCGTCCACGGCCTCGACCCTGACCGGCACCAGCTCGCCGCGGTTGCGGGCGATCCAGTCGTCGACCTCCTGCGGCGAGACGAGCGCCCAGAAGGCGGCGATCTCGCCGCGCGTGGCGAAGCCCAGCCGCTTCAGCGCCTCGCGGCAGGCCCAGTCGACGAAGCCGTCGCGGTCGACCTCGACGGCGCGGTGCGCCGCGGGGATCACCCGCTCCGTCAGGTCGTAGACCTTCTGAAACCCCTCGCGCCGGGCGATCGCCAGCTCGCCGGTGCGCCACAGATATTCGAGCGCGGCCTTCGAGGGGTGCCAGTCCCACCAGCCGGTGCTCGGCTTGTCGCCCTCGAAGTCGCGCGCCATGACAGGCCCGGCGCGGGCGATGCGGTCGAGCACGCGGGCAATGTCGTCGTCGAAGTTCTCGGCCCCGAAATGCGACTTCCAGCGGCTGCGCAGCCGCGCCTTCTCGTTGGCGAAGCGATGCCGCCAGTAGGGGAAGAACTCGACCGGAATGATCGAGGCGTCATGCGTCCAGTTCTCGAACACGCTCCGGTGCTTCTCGGCCAGCGCAGCGAGATCGGCATGGCGATAGCCCGAGCCGCGCGAGAACAGGATATGGTGATGCGCGCGCTCCAGCACGTTGACGCTGTCGACCTGCACGAAGCCGAGATCGCGGATCGTCGCGGCGAGCGCCTCGCGGCGCAGGGGCCCGCGGCCGGCGCCGAGCCCGGTCAGCGCGATGAGGTGGTGGCGGGCCTTCCGGTTGGGAATCGTCACGGTCATCGGGCGAGCCTATGCGACGTTCCCGTTATGTCCACCCGGAATCGGCTCAGCGGCCGGAAAACCGCGCCGGCCGCTTCTCGCGGAAGGCGGCGCGGCCTTCGGCGTAGTCGGCGCTCTCGAACGTCGCGTCGCCGAGCGTCCCGGCATAGGCGGCGTCGGCGGCCAGGCCGCTCAGCACGGCGCGGATCGACGCCTTGGAGGCGCGGATCGACAGCGGGGCATTGGCGGCGATGGACGCGGCGAGCTCCGCGGCGCGCACCTCCAGCCAGCCGGGCTCGACGACTTCGAGCAGGAAGCCGGCGTCGAGCGCGGCGGCCGCGTCGAGGCGCGCCGCCGAGTAGGTCATGTACCGCGCGCGCTGAGGGCCGACGGCATGGCCGATGTCGGCCATCGCGTCGACGGGGTAGGCGAGGCCGAGCCGTGCCGCGGGCACGCTGAAGACGGCGTCGGCCGAGGCGAGCCTGATGTCGCAGCCGGCCGCGAGGCCGAAGCCGCCGCCGAAGCAGATGCCGCCGATCGCCGCGATGGTCGGCACGGGGCATTCGCGGATGGCGGCGAAGGCGGCCGAGTTCGCCGATTCGTAGACGCGCGCGCTGGCGGCGTCGCCGCGCACCGTCTCGAACTCGCCGATGTCGGCGCCGGCACAGAAATCGGCGCCCGCGCCGCGCAGGACGACGACGCGGCCCGCATCGACCGTGGCGAAGCCGCGGAACAGCGCCGCCATCTCGCGCCACATCGCCTGGGTCATCGCGTTCTTGCGCTGCGGCCGGTCTATGGTGACGGTGACGACGCCGCCGTCGCCGGTGGCCTTCAGAAAATCGGTTTGCACGGTTTCGCCTGTCCTGCGATATTCAATCCGTTGAAGCCGCGTTAAAGAAAATGCGGTTTGGTTGACCCTGCTTTTGGATTATGGTTCCGCATTCGCCAAAGCAAGGCGTGCGAGAAGGAAAAAGCCATGGGCGGCGCAAGCGCGATCAGGCACAACACGGTCAAGCCGGTCGATCCGATCTGGAACGCGGTCCGCCGCGAGGCGACCGAGGCGGTGGAGCGCGACCCGCTGCTCGCGGCCTTCATCTATGCGACCGTGCTCAACCACGACCGCCTGGAGGATTCGATCATCCACCGCCTGGCCGAGCGTCTCGACCATCCGGACCTCGGCGCGGACCTCATCCGCCAGACCTACCATGCGATGCTGCACGACGAGCCCGAATGGGGCATGACCGTGCGCGCCGACATCCAAGCCTATTACGACCGCGACCCGGCCTGCGACCGGTTCCTGATGCCCATCCTCTATTTCAAGGGCTTCCACGCCATCCAGACCCACCGGCTGGCCCACTGGCTGTGGGGGCAGGGGCGGCGCGACTTCGCGCTCTACCTGCAGAGCCGCTCCTCGGCGATCTTCCAGACCGACATCCACCCGGCGGCTCGGCTCGGCAAGGGCATCTTCATCGATCACGCCACGGGGCTCGTCATCGGCGAGACGGCGGTGGTCGGCGACAACGTCTCGCTGTTGCACGGCGTCACGCTCGGCGGCACCGGCAAGGTCACCGGCGATCGCCATCCCAAGATCGGCAACGGCGTCCTGATCGGCGCGGGCGCCACCATCCTCGGCAACATCGAGGTCGGCTTCTGCTCGCGCGTGGCGGCGGGCTCCGTGCTGCTCCAGTCGGTCCCCAACAACCGCACCGTGGCCGGCGTGCCGGCTCGCGTGGTCGGCGAGAGCGGCTGCGACGAGCCCTCGCGCGCCATGGACCAGCTTCTCGGCGGCGACAGCTAGAACGCACGCAAGGGTTCCTGTGCGCCCGGCCTTGAAAGGCCGGGCACGGGCTTTACATGGCAAGGTCGGGCATGCGAGATGCGCGTCCGATCATACAGCCGTCCCGGAGAACAGGTTTGAAACCCGAAGAGATCAGGAAGCTCGACGCCTATTTCAAGCGTACGTTCCAGAACCCCCAGCTTCAGGTGAAGGCGCGCCCGCGCAAGGATGATTCGTGCGAGGTGTACCTCGGCGAGGAGTTCCTCGGCATCGTCTTCAAGGACGACGACGACGGCGATCTCTCCTACAATTTCTCGATGGCGATCCTCGACGTCGACCTCGAGTAGCCGGCGCGGGCCACGGCCCGCCATCCGGAGCGGCTTCCGGGCCGCTTTCCGCCCCGGAACCCCATGAAAACAGCAGGATGGATCGCTTCGGCGCCTCGGCGCCGCCGTGAAGCGGTCTAGTGGCGCGACGCCGCCTCCAGGAACCCGGCGGCGGCCGCGCGCACCTTCGCGTCGATCTCGCGCCACTGGCCGGCAAGCCCCGAAGGCATGCGGTAGACGAGGTTGAGCCCGTTGCCTACGTGGATGTCGCGCTCGCAGGGCGCGAGCGAGTCGCGCGCCGCCGCGCCGGCGAGGCACCGCATCACGAACGGGCTTTCGCCCTCGGCATCGGCCACGACGAGCACCTCGTCGACATAGCCGGACTTCTCGGTGAAGCGATGCACGGTCAGCCCGGCAGGACCGGGCCGGCCTTCCTCCTCGACCAGCGCCCGGTAGATCGGCTCGTAGCGCCCGCTCATGTCGCGCGACATGATGCGCGGCTCGAACGAGACGAACAGCACCGTCCTGTCGCCGCCGGCATGGTTGAACGCGTCGCGCGCCGCGTGGCTGTAGCCGTCCATCTGCGGCCAGCGCAGGTAGAGGTCCAGCCGGCTTGCGGGTCCGCTGCGCCGCGCCGCGTCGAAACGGATCATGTTGGAGGGCACGGCCAGCACGTCGGCGCCGATGACCACCTCGCGCAGCGTCGCATCGTCGGTGTGGCCGCCCATGGCGATGACGCCGCCCGCCCATTTGCCGGCGACGGCGATGCCCGCCGAGAGCGCGGCCAGCACGGCGAGGCAGGCCGAGACCCTGACCAGAAAGCCGGAGCGGATGGCCAGCGGTCCGCTGTCCTGCAATGTCTGCGCCGCGCCTGTGTGCAAGGGTCGATCTCCCGAGTCTTTCCATGGAGGATGTCGAGACATGGTAAACGCCACGTAAATATCGATGCGCCCGCGCGCTGCGGCTTGCTTTTCCGCATCGTCGCCATCTAAGGAGGGGCAGCAACCAGGGAGAGTGATGTCATGCCGGTCTATTCGCTCGACGGAACCGCGCCGCAGCTCGCGGACGAGGACAGCATCTGGATCGCTCCCGACGCCAGCGTGATCGGCAGGGTGTCGCTGGGAGCCGAGGTCGGCATCTGGTTCGGCGCGGTGCTGCGCGGCGACAACGAGCAGATCACCATCGGCGCGCGCTCCAACGTGCAGGAGCACACCATGATGCACACCGATCCCGGCTTCGCGCTGACGGTCGGGGAGGGCTGCACCATCGGCCACCGCGCCCTGCTGCACGGCTGCACCGTCGGCGACAACACGCTGATCGGCATGGGCGCGATCGTGCTCAACGGCGCGAAGATCGGCAGGAACTGCCTGGTCGGCGCCGGCGCGCTGGTGACGGAGGGCAAGGAGTTCCCCGACAACTCGCTGATCGTCGGCTCGCCGGCCCGCGTGGTGCGCGAGCTCGATGCCAAGGCCGTCGAGCGCCTGCGCCTGTCGGCGCAGGTCTACGTGGCCAACGCCAAGCGCTTCAGGGACGGCCTTTCCGAAGCCTGAGCGCCGCGCGCAACCGCATCGTTTTTCGGACGTTCTCGGTACGGGAACCGCGGTCGAGAATCGTTTTATCTTCGTCAAACTGGCAGGCTAGAAGCCTGACCATCACCGGAGCCGGCACGGGAGGCGATGTTGGAAGATCAGCATGACCGGCCGGGCGACACCGGCGTGAATCCCGACGACAAGGCCGAGGCCGTCGCGCAGATCTACGACGAGACGACGGGCGTGGTGCGTCCTTCCTTCCTCGCCCATATCGGCGCCGCGATCGCCGACCGCGATACGCTGACGCTGCGCAAGGACGTCGGCGCGCTGCACGAATCCGAGGTCGGCGACCTCCTCGAGGCCCTGCTTCCCGAACAGCGCCACGCGCTGGTCGAGCTGATGGGCAAGGACTTCGACTTCTCGGCGCTGACCGAGGTCGACGAGGCCATCCGTCTCGACATCGTCGAGGCGCTGCCGGACGAGCAGATCGCCCAGGCGGTGCAGGAGCTCGATTCCGACGACGCGGTCTACATTCTCGAGGACCTCGACGAGGCCGACAAGAAGGAGATTCTCGACCGGCTGAGCCCGGCCGAGCGCAGCGTGCTGCAGCAGGGCCTCGACTATCCCGAGGGCTCGGCCGGCCGGCGCATGCAGGCCGCGCTGATCGCCGTGCCGCCCTTCTGGACCGTCGGCCAGACCATCGACTATCTGCGCGAGACGCAGGACCTGCCCGAGCGCTTCTTCGAGATCTTCGTCGCCGACCCCGGCCACCGTTTCGTCGGCACTGTCCGGCTCGACCGGCTGCTGCGCACCAAGCGGCCGGTCAGCATCGCCGATCTGATCGAGGACGACCGCCGCATCGTCCAGGCCGATGACGACCTCGAGGACGTGGCGCGGATGTTCCAGCGCTACGA
>JAEZXF010000298.1 GCA_023419995.1 Pseudomonadota bacterium
GTGGCCTTGCGGATGTGGTGCAGCTGCTGGGTGTTGCCGTCGGCCTCGGCCGAGGCGACGCGGGCCGCGCCGACGGTGCCGCCGGCGCCGCCGACGTTCTCGACGATGACCTGCTGGCCGAGATCGCGGCTCATGGCCTCGGCGACGAGGCGGGCGACGGTGTCGGTCGGGCCGCCGGCCGAGAACGGCACGATCATGGTCACGGTGCGCTCGGGCCAGCTCTGGGCATGGGCCGCGAACGACGCCACGGAGCAGGCGGCGGCAAGCGCCAGCGATGCGACGAGTTTCTTCATGGAAAGGTCCTCCCGGAGACCGAGGTCAGGCCACACGGCGCGCGGTCTCCTCCAGCGCCGTTCGTGGATGGGCCATCTAGCTTCGGCGGATCGGCAAAATGCAACGGCGGCAACCTCGCCTTAACCGGCTATGGGCTCCGGGGCGGTCCGCAATGGGTGGATTCGGTAACATCCAGCGCCGTGCGTGTGTGCCTGCCGACACATCGGCCGGCCGGCGTCACGCATCGGAGCCGGGCTCGCCGCCCGAGTCGCGTGCGGGGTCGCGCCCGAGATCGTGCTTGTCGAGGCGGTAGCGCTGCATCTTCTCGTAGAGCGTCTTGCGCGAGATGCCGAGCGCCTCGTAGACGGGCTTGAGGCTGCCGCCATGCGCCTGGAGTGCGCCGGCGATCACCGCCCGCTCGAAGCGCGCGACGCGCTCGGCGAGACCGATGGCGTCGCCGCCGGCGATGGCGGGGTCGACGTTGCCGCTGCCCAGCCCGAGGACGTAGCGGTCGGCGGCGTTGCGCAGCTCGCGCACGTTGCCCGGCCATTCGCGCTGGGCGATCTCGGCCACCACGTGCGGCGGCGGCTCGACGAAGTCGCGTCGGTAGCGGCCGGCGGCCTCGCGCACGAGCTGGAGGAACAGCAGCGGCACGTCCTCGCGCCGGTCGGCGAGCGGCGGGATGCGCAGGGTCACGACGTTGAGGCGATAGAACAGGTCGGCGCGGAAGCGGCCGGCCGCGACCTCGTCGGCGGGCTCGGCCTTGCTGGTGGCGACGAAGCGCACGTCGAGCGGGATCGGCTCGTTGGAGCCGAGGCGGACGATGACGCGCTCCTCCAGCACCCGCAGGAGCTTGGCCTGGGTGTCGGCCGGCATCGAGCCGATCTCGTCGAGCAGCACGGTGCCGCCGCGCGCGTGCTCGAACTTGCCGTAGCGCGGGCGCAGCGCGCCGGGGAACGCGCCGGCCTCGTGGCCGAACAGCTCGCTCTCGATCAGGCTGGCCGGGAGCGCCGCGCAGTTGATGGCGACGAAGGGCCGGCTGGCGCGGCCGCTGATGTCGTGGAGCGCGCGGGCCGCCACCTCCTTGCCGACGCCGGTGTCGCCGACGATCAGCACGTCGGCGTCGGTGCCGGCGAGCGCGCGCAGCCGGTAGCGCAGGTCGATCATCGCCGGGGAGCGGCCGGGCAGGCGGGTCTCGACGTCGTCGTTCTTGCCGGCGGCGGCGCGCAGCAGGCGGTTCTCGAGCACGAGGCTGCGGCGGTCGAGCGCGCGCGCCGTCACGTCGGCGAGCTGCTGGGTGTCGAACGGCTTCTCGATGAAGTCGTAGGCGCCCTCGCGCATCGCGCGCACGGCGAGCTGCACGTCGCCATGGCCGGTCACCAGGATCACCGGCAGGTCGGCGTCGATCTCGCGCACCTTCGACAGCAGCGTCATGCCGTCCATGCCGGGCATGCGGATGGCGCTGACGATGACGCCGTTGAAGCCGGGCGTCACGTAGTCGAGCGCCGCCTCGGCGGCGGGGAACTCGTGCACGGCGAAGCCCGCGAGCTGCAGCGACTGCGCGGTCGAGCGGCGGATCTCCTCCTCGTCGTCGACGAGAAGCACGGCCGCGGGCTTCATTCGGCGGCCTCGTGGCGGGCTGCCGTTTGGGGGCCGGCGGCGGCCTTCGCGGCGTCGAGCAGGATCGTCGCCAGCGTGCCGCCCTCCGGGTGGCGTTCGACAGTCAGCGAGCCGCCGAAATCCTTGACGATGTTGTAGGAGATCGACAGGCCGAGGCCGAGGCCCTTGCCGACGCCCTTGGTCGAGAAGAACGGGTCGAAGATGCGGCCGGCGATGGCCTCGGGCACGCCGGGGCCGCGGTCGCGCACGGTGACGGCGACGCGGTCGCCGTCGCGGCGCGCGCGCAGCTCGATCCGCCGGTCGGGCAGGCCCTCGACGGCATCGGCGGCGTTGGAGAGGATGTTGACCAGCACCTGCTGGAGCCGCACCGAGCCGGCATGGACGGCGGGCGGCGCGGGGCCGAGATCGACGGCGAGCCCGGCGTCCGCCGCCTTCAGCCTCCAGGCGACGATCTCCAGCGTGTCGCGCACCACCTCGTCCAGCGCGACGGGGCCGAGCTTCTGGTTGGGCTTGCGGGCGAAGTTCCGCAGGTGCCGGCTGATCGAGACCATGCGGTCGACGAGGCTGCCGATGCGGCCGACCGTCTCGCGCGCCTCGTCGATGCGGCCGCGCTCGATCAGGATGCCGGCATTGTCGGCATAGGTGCGGGCGGCGGCCAGCGGCTGGTTGAACTCATGCGACAGCGCCGCCGACATCTGGCCGAGCGCGGCGAGCTTGCCGGCCTGGACGAGGTCGGACTGGGTCTTGCGCAGCGCGCGCTCGGTGGCGCGGCGTTCGGCCACCTCCTCCTTCAGGAGGCGGTTGACCTCGGCGAGATCGGCGGTGCGTTCCTCGACGCGGCGCTCCAGCTCCTCCTGCGCCTCCCGCTGCACCTGCAGCCGCTCGGCGAGGCGGGCGCGTCGCTGCAGCCACACGGCCGCGCCCATCGCGGCGAGCGCGACCAGCAGGACGAGCGCGGCGATGGTCGTCAGCACCTGGGCGCGCACCGAGGCGGTGTCGAGCAGGACCTTCACCGTCCAGTCGGCCTCCGGCATCGCCTCGGTGACGGTGAGGTACTGGCGCTGCCCCTCCGGGCCGGTGATGGAGATGAGGTCGTGGCCGTAGGCGGTGCGCAGGCGCGTCGCCGGCAGCTCGACCAGCGGCGCGTCGGCATAGCGGCGGGTGGCGGCGGTGCGCGCCAGCCGGTCGTCGGTCAGCGGCTGGATGGCCGAGAACAGCCAGTCCGGCCGGCCGGTCATGAAGACGATGCCTTCCGGGTCGGTGACGATGATCTCGTAGTCGCTGCCGCGCCACGCGCTTTCGAAGGCGTCGATGTCCACCTTGAGGACGACGACGCCGGCGATGCCCGTGCCGGTGTGGATCGGCGCGCCGAAATAGTAGCCGCGCTTCAGCGAGGTGGTGCCGAGCGCGAAGAAGCGGCCCTTGCCGCCGGCGAGCGCGTCGAAGAAATAGGGCCTGTAGCTGAAGTTCTCGCCGATGAAGGTGGGCGTCTGGTCGAAGTTCGAGGCGGCGAGCGTCAGGCCGTCGGGCAGCATGACGTAGATGTCCGACGATTCCACAAGGCCGTTGACGTGCTTGAGGAAGCCGTTGATCTCGTCGATCTTGGCCCGGTTCTCCGGGCGGGTGACCAGCTCCTTGATGTCGGGGTCGTCGGCCAGCAGCTCCGGCAGCTTCTCGTAGCGGGCGAGATGGCCGCGCAGCGCCGTCACGGCGAGGCCGAGCGTGTTGGTGCCGCGCGCCGCCGCCTGGTCGAGATAGACCGCCGTGGCGTAGCGGTTGCCGAAGCTGGCGATCAGCAGGCACACCACGCCGGCGGCCGCGGCCAGGATGATCGAATGGCGGCGCCAGAGCCTGTTCATGCGCGCGTTGCTTCCCGGCGATGCGATGTGTCGTCGCTTCGCTTATAGCGCGGAGCGGGCGGGCGAGGCGAGTCGCCTTGCGGGGTGGTGCAGGGGCGTCGCCCGGCACGATTGATTCATGGAAGCCGACGCCGCCCCTCATCCGGCCCTTCGGGCCACCTTCTCCCCGTGAACGGGGAGAAGGGA
>JAEZXF010000315.1 GCA_023419995.1 Pseudomonadota bacterium
ATTCCTCGGTTACTTTCGTCAGCAAAGCCTCGCTCGACGCCGGCCTGTCGCAGCGACTGGGCGTTGCGAAGAAGCTGCTTCCCGTGAAGAATACGCGGGACATCGGCAAGGCGGCGATGAAACTCAACACGGCGACACCGCACATCGAGGTCGATCCCGAGACCTACGAGGTGCGCGCCGACGGCGAGCTGCTGACCTGCGAGCCGGCGACCGTGCTGCCGATGGCGCAGCGCTACTTCCTGTTCTGAACCGCGGCCCTTGAAGTCGGGCAAGCATTGAACTAAGTTTATCAGACTAAGTTCAGGAGGCGCCGATGCGGTCGGTCAACATCCACGAGGCGAAGACGCACCTGTCGCGGCTGATCGAGCAGGCGGCGAAGGGCGAGCCGTTCATCATCGCCAAGGCGGGCCGGCCGATGGTCAAGGTGGTGGCGGTCGAGGCCGGCGAGGCGGCGCCGGCGCGCCGGCTCGGCTTCATGGCCGGGCAGTTCTCCGTGCCTGACGATTTCGACCGCATGGGCGCGGGCGAGATCGAGGCCCTGTTCGGCGGCGGCGACCGGTGAAGCTCCTCCTCGACACCCATCTGCTGCTGTGGGCGGCGGGCGAGCCGGAGCGGCTGCCGGCCGCCGCGCTGCTCGCGATCGAGGACGCGGAGAACGAGCTGGTCTTCAGCGCGGCGAGCCTGTGGGAGGTCGCGATCAAGCGCGGGCTGGGCCGTGCCGATTTCACCGTCGATCCGCGGCTGCTGCGCCGCGGGCTCGTCGACAACGGCTATGTCGAGCTGCCCGTCACCGGCGAGCACGCCGTCGCGGTCGACGGGCTGCCGCCGATCCACCGCGACCCGTTCGACCGCATCCTCGTCGCCCAGTCGATCGTGGAGGGCATCACGCTGCTGACGGTCGACGCGACGGTGGCCGGGTATCCGGCGCCCGTGCGGCTTCTCTGAAGCGCGCCGCGATCTTTCAGGTCCGCTCCCGGCGCGCCGGTTCCTTGTTTCCACGCCTGTCTTTGTCCCGAAGCCGGTTCCCGCTTTCGGCAGACATGCTGCAACTCAACCCATCCGGTCGGAGGCGAAGCTGCCGGGGTTGGGCGGGAAGACGATGGTGCGGCTGCCGTTCAGGAACACGCGGTGGTGGATGTGGGCGTGGATGGCGCGCCCCAGCACCAGGCTCTCGACGTCGCGGCCGAGCGAGACGTAGTCCTCGGGGCTCTGCGCGTGGCTGACACGCACCGTGTCCTGCTCGATGATCGGGCCTTCGTCGAGGTCGGCCGTGACGTAGTGGGCGGTCGCGCCGATCAGCTTCACGCCGCGCCTGTAGGCCTGCTTGTAGGGGTTGGCGCCCTTGAAGCTCGGCAGGAACGAGTGGTGGATGTTGATGATCCGCCCCGACATGGCGGCGCAGAACCTGTCCGACAGCACCTGCATGTAGCGGGCGAGCACGACCAGCTCCGCGCCCGTCTCCTCGACCAGCGCCATCAGCTCGGCCTCGGCTCCGGCCTTGTTGTCGGCGTTCACCTCGATCAGGCGGAAGGGGATGCCGTGGCCCTCGACGAAGGCGCGGTAGTCGGCGTGGTTGGAGACGACGGCGACGACGTCCATCTTCAGCGCGCCGATGCGCCAGCGATAGAGCAGGTCGTTCAGGCAGTGGCCGAAGCGCGACACCATGATGACGACCTTCATCCGCGCCGCGTCGTCGTGGAAGGTGGCGTCCATGCCAAACGCTTCGGCGGTGGCGCCGAAGCCCGCGGCCAGCTCGTCATGGGTGCGGCCTTCCTCGGAGATGAAGCCGATGCGCATGAAGAAGCGGCCGGTCTCGAGATCGTCGAACTGCGCCGAATCGATGATGTTGCAGCCGTTCTGCGCCAGATAGGTGGTGATGGCGGCGACGATGCCGCGGCGCGAGCGGCAGGTGACGGTAAGCGTATAGGTCTTCATGACGGCTTTCTCGCGGGTCCCGCGCATCGGGCAGGAACCGGCCGGGGGGGCGCCGGCCGGCGGTGCAGGAGGATGGCCCCCCTCCGTGCGCGCTCCTCTCCTATGCCCGTTCGCCCGTCCGGGCAACCGCAGGTGCGGCTTTCCATGTCGCCTTTGGCGCTGTCGCCGTCGAAGAAGCGAAGCGGCTTCAACTGCCGGGCCGGCCATGTGGGCGTTGGCGCCGCCCCTCATCCGCCCTTCGGGCCACCTTCTCCCCGCGAACGGGGAGAAAGGGAGGCGGCGAGGTTGCGGCAACGTCTCCTCTCCCCGTTCACGGGGGGTCCGAAGGACGGGTCGAGACCCGTGGCTCGACCCCGGCAGATGCCGGCAGGCAGGCGAGGGGCAGCGCCGGCTTTGACGAGTGTGCTAGAAGAAGGCGACTCAACGGCACGGCGCGCAACGGACGGTGCTTCCATGACGCAGGACCAGCAAGCAGGGGCGGCGACGCCCGCCCCCCCTCCCGGCGCCCGGCCCGACCTGTCGCGGCTGTCCGGCCGGGCGTGGGCGCGCGAGGCGATCCGGCTGATCGAGGCGGAGGGAAGGCGCACCGCCGACACCCACCTGATCGCGCTGCCGGTGCCGATCTTCCCCGGCATCGACATCTACCTCAAGGACGAATCCGTCCACCCCACCGGCAGCCTCAAGCACCGGCTGGCGCGCTCGCTCATCCTCTACGGCATCTGCAGCGGCGCCATCGGCAAGGGCACGGTGCTGGTCGAGGCCTCGTCCGGCTCGACCGCCGTGTCGGAGGCCTACTACGCCCGGCTGCTCGGGCTGCCCTTCTACGCAGTGCTGCCGCGCGGCACCAGCCGCAGCAAGATCGAGGCCATCCTCCAGCACGGCGGCCAGTGCCACTTCGTCGACGCGCCGGGCGCGATCTACGACGAGGCGCGCAGCTTCGCGGCGGCGAACAACGGCTACTATCTCGACCAGTTCACCTATGCCGAGCGCGTCACCGACTGGCGCGGCAACAACAACATCGCCGAATCGATCTTCCGGCAGATGTCGCTCGAGCATCACCGCGAGCCGCGCTGGATCGTGATCGCGCCGGGCACCGGCGGCACCTCGGCCACCATCGGCCGCTACATCCTCTATCGCGGCTTTTCCACCCGGCTGTGCGTCGCCGACCCGGAGCGCTCGGCCTTCTTCGCCGGCTGGCGCGACGCCGACCCGGCGGCGACCTGCCCGCATGGCTCGCGCATCGAGGGCGTCGGGCGGCCGCGCGTCGAGCAGTCGTTCATCCCCGGCGTGGTCGACGCCATGGTCAAGGTACCGGACGCCGCCTCCATCGCCGCCTGCCGGGTGCTGTCGAGGCTTTTGTGCCGGCGCGTCGGCGGCTCGACCGGCACCAACTTCATCGGCGCGCTGTGGGCGGCGGGCCGCATGCGCGCCGCGGGCGAGGAGGGCTCGATCGTGACGCTGATCTGCGATTCGGGCGAGCGCTACGCCGAGACCTATTTCAACGACGACTGGCTGGCGGCGAACGGGCTCGACATCGCGCCGCACGCCGCGCTGATCGAGGAGGTCCTCGCGACCGGCGAGGTTCGGCCGGGCCTGGTGCTGGAGGAAGGCTTCCGCCGACGGGGCGACGCCTGAGGGCTGGCCGCGCCTGTACATAACCCGCTGCCGGGGGCGGATGGGGGTTCGGCTTTCGCGCGACGGCGACTATGGTCGCCGCGCTTCAACGATTCCGGGACGGACATGGCCGCCACGCTTCTTCAACTCGCCACCCGCATCGCCGACGAGATCGGCGCGAAGCCGCAGCAGGCCGAGGCCGCCATCGGGCTCATCGACGAGGGCTCGACCGTGCCCTTCATCGCCCGCTACCGCAAGGAGGTGACGGGCGGGCTCGACGACACCCAGCTCCGCACGCTGTCGGAGCGGCTTTCCTATCTGCGCGAGCTCGAGGCGCGGCGCGACACCATCCTCAACTCGATCCGCGAGCAGGGCAAGCTGACGCCGGAGCTGGAGGCCTCCATCGCCGCCGCGCCGACCAAGGCCGAGCTCGAGGATATCTACCTGCCCTACAAGCCCAAGCGCCGCACCAAGGCGCAGATCGCCGTCGAGCGCGGGCTGCTGCCGCTGGCCGAGGCCATCCTCGCCGACCGCGCCGCCGATCCGGCCGGCCTCGCCATGGCCTACCTGAGCGACGAGGTGCCGGACGCGAAGGCCGCGCTCGAAGGCGCGCGCGACATCCTCGCCGAGCGCTTCGCCGAGAACGCCGAGCTTCTCGGCCGCCTGCGCGCCCACATGAAGGAGCGCGCCGTGCTGCGGGCGCGCGTGCTCGAAGGCAAGGAGGAGGCCGGCGCCAAGTTCTCCGACTATTTCGACCATGCCGAGCGCTGGGCGACGGTGCCCAGCCACCGCGCGCTCGCCATGCTGCGCGGCCGCAACGAGGACGTGCTGGCGCTGGAGCTGGAGGTCGACGCCGACGACCCCTCGCCGGTGAAGCCGGTGGTGCGGACGATCGCCGCCGCCTATTCCATCGGCGCTAGCCTGCCGGGCGACCGCTGGCTGCTGGAGGTCGCCGGCTGGGCGTGGCGGGTGAAGCTGTCGCTGCACCTGTCGCTCGACCTGATGCGCGACCTGCGCGAGCGCGCCGACGAGGAGGCGATCAACGTCTTCGCCCGCAACCTGAAGGACCTGCTGCTCGCCGCGCCCGCTGGCTCGCGCCCGACCATGGGGCTCGATCCCGGCATCCGCACCGGCGTCAAGGTCGCGGTGGTCGACGGCACCGGCAAGCTCGTCGCCACCACCACGGTCTACCCGTTCCCGCCGAGGAACGACGTGCGCGGCGCGCAGGCCGAGCTGGCGACGCTGATCCGCCGCCACGGCGTCGAGCTCGTCGCCATCGGCAACGGCACCGGCAGCCGCGAGACCGAGAAGCTGGTGGCCGAGATGCTCTCCGACATGCCGAATGATCAATCACGACCCAAGCCGCTCAAGGTCATCGTCTCCGAGGCCGGCGCGTCGGTCTATTCGGCGTCGGAGACGGCGGCGGCCGAGTTCCCCGGCCTCGACGTGTCGCTCCGGGGCGCGGTCTCCATCGCCCGGCGCCTGCAGGACCCGCTGGCCGAGCTGGTCAAGATCGAGCCGAAGTCGATCGGCGTCGGCCAGTATCAGCACGACGTCGACCAGTATCGCCTCGCCCGCGCCCTCGACGCCGTGGTCGAGGACGCGGTCAACGCCGTCGGCGTCGACCTCAACACCGCCTCCGCGCCGCTTCTGGCGCGCGTCTCGGGGCTGGGTGCGTCGCTGGCCGAGGCCGTCGTAGCCCATCGCGACGCCAATGGTCCGTTCAAAAGCCGCAGGCAGCTTCTCGACGTGGCGCGGCTCGGCCAGCGCACCTTCGAGCAGTCGGCCGGCTTCCTGCGCATCAGGGATGGCGACGAGCCGCTCGACGCCTCCTCGGTCCATCCGGAGGCCTACGGCGTCGCCCGCAGGATCGTCCAGGCCTGCGGCCGCGACGTGCGCGCGCTGATGGGCGACGGCGCGGCGCTGAAGGCGCTCGACCCGCGCGTCTTCGTCGACGAGCGCTTCGGCCTGCCGACGGTGCGCGACATCATGGCCGAGCTGGAGAAGCCCGGCCGCGACCCGCGCCCGGCCTTCCGCACCGCGACCTTCGCCGAGGGCGTGGACGACATCAAGGACCTGAAGCCGGGCATGGTGCTGGAAGGCACCGTCACCAACGTCGCCGCCTTCGGCGCCTTCGTCGACATCGGCGTGCACCAGGACGGGCTGGTCCACGTCTCGCAACTCGCCGACCGCTTCGTCAAGGACGCGCACGAGGTGGTGAAGGCCGGCGACGTGGTCAAGGTGCGCGTGGTCGAGGTCGACGTGAAGCGCAAGCGCATCGGCCTCTCCATGCGCAAGGACGCGGCCCCCGCGCCCAAGCAGGGCGAACGCGGACCGGCGAGGCCCTCCCACGGAGCGCCCGGCAAGGGCGGCCAGGGCCGCAGCGACCGGCCGTCGAGGGACAGCGGCGGCCAGGGCGCGCTCGGCGCGGCGCTCGCTGCCGCGATGAAACGAAAATAGCCGGCCGGCAGGGCGCGCCGGTCAGCGCTGCGGCGTGGAGGAATCGACCTTCTCGGCGAGCCAGATCTTGATGAGCGACTGATAGGGAACGTCGCGCTTGCCGGCCGCGACCTTGATCCGCTCCAGGAGCGCATTGGGCAGCCGCAGCGAGATCGACGTCGAGGACGGCTTCAGGTTGGGCAGCCGCACCTTCTCGGCCTTGCTCCAGTCGACATGGTCGGCCGAATCGTGGCTCTCCCAGAAGGCGCGCTCCTCGGCCTCCGTCGCGAACTGCGGCATGGTCTTACGTGTCCTGCTCATAATGGCTCCGCTCCCTGCGGCTCATGTCGCGGGCCGAGATCACCCGCAGTTTCGTGTCGCTTTGCCGAAGCGTGAAGGTGACATGGAGCAGCCTTCCGTCGTCGGTGCGCCCGAGGGCGTGGATGCGCCGCTCGCCGGCGCTGTGCCTGATGTGGGGAACCGTCAGCAGCGGCTCGTTGAAGAACACCTGCTCCGCTTCCGCCTGGCTGACATCATGCTTGTCGACATTCTTGCGCGCGTTGCCCGCATCCCAGTCGAAGCCGACGATCCGGTCCCAGTCGATCATGAATGTATATTGCCATCATATACGATGATTGCAAGGGCAGGCTTGACCTCGAAGGGGAAGCCGGGCGGCGCGGCATGGTTCCACGCCGCCCGAGGTCCGTTATCGCGCCTGGTAGGTGATGCCGTTCGGTCCCTTGCCGACACGGTGGGTGCGCAGGACCGACCGGCTGGCGACCGCGATCTCGGACACCGTTCCGTCGACGATGTTGCTGACGAAGACGAAAGCCCCGTCGTCGCTGACGGCGACGCCGTGCGCGCCGGCCCCGGTCTCGATCGTGTCGACGACGGTGCCGCTTTCCGTCTCGATCACCGAGACGGTGTTGTCGGGATCCGCCTCGGTTCCCTGGTTGGCGACGTAGACGAAGCGGCCGTCGGGCGTGGCATGGATCTGGATCGGCCCGCGGCCTACCGCGACGCGGTCGATCACCCGCCGCGTCGCCGTGTCGATCACCGCCACGCTGTTCTGGTCGCGCAGCGAGACGTAGACGCGGCTGCCGTCCGGCGTGAAGCCGACCTGGACGGGCGTCGGGCCGACCGCGATGCGGCCGGTCTCGGTGCGCGAGGCCGTGTCGATGACGGACACGGTGCCGTCGCGCACGTTGGCGACGTAGACCGACGCGCCGTCCGGGCTGATGCGTAGGCCGTGCGGATAGTCGCCGGTCGCCACCGTCGCCACCGCCCTGCCGGCCGCGAGGTCGACGACCGATACCGTGTCGTCCTCGGAGTTCGAGACATAGGCGAAGTCGCCGGCGGCGTCGGCCACCACATGGGCGGGATGGTTGCCGACGGCGATCGCCGCCGGCGCGTCCGCGGCGAAGTTTCCGGCGTCGAGCACGACCACCGCGCCGGGCGCGGCGTTCCCGCCGTGGCCGTGCCCGCCTTGGCCGTCCGCAGGCATGCCGGCGGCAAGCACGAGGTTCCGCCCGGGGACGAACTGGACGTTGTGCGGCGCGATGCCGACAGGCCGGGTGTCGACCCGCCCGGTGCCGAGGTCGATGCGGCTGACGGTGTTCCCGTATTCGTCGGCCGTGTAGACGAAGCCGGATGCCGCGGGCTCCGCCGCGGCCGGGCCGGCGAGGGCGAGGGCCGACGCGGCGGCAACCGCAAGGAGGCCCGCGCGGCCGCCTGCGGCGATGAAGGCCGGAAACCGGCGCATGGATGATGGTTTCATGGTTCTGGACTTTCGTGTTCGTGACTGGCCTGTTCGGGCCGTTGCGGGCGGCACGAACCTCGAAGGGGTCGTGCGCTCAGGCGGTCGCGAACGGTCTCGGGGGGCGCAATCGTCCGTCGGCGGGGGCGGGAGCCGGCGCGGCCAGGCGGGCGGCGCCGAAGGCCTCGTCCTGCCGGAGGCCCCCCAGGGCGGCGGCCGGCAAGGTCGCGCAG
>JAEZXF010000391.1 GCA_023419995.1 Pseudomonadota bacterium
GGGCCAGCCGGTCGCGCTCTCGATCTCGATCGGCGCGGCGCTCGCGCCGCTCCATGCCGGCCCGCCGGGCGACCTGATGCGGCTGGCCGACGTCGCGCTCTACGAGAGCAAGGCCAACGGGCGCGGCCGCCTGACCGTCTTCGACACCGGGATCCTCTCGGAGAAGCGGCATCGCCGCTTCATCGAGCGCGAGCTGAGGGCCGCCATCTACCTCAACGAGCTCGAGCTCCACTACCAGCCGGTCATCAATGCCGACGGCTCGCCCTATGCGGTGGAGGGGCTGGTGCGCTGGCGCCATCCCGTGCGCGGCCTGATCCCGCCCAGCGACTTCATCCCCATCGCCGAGGAAACCAGCCTCATCGACACGCTGGGTGCCTGGGTGTTCCGCCGCGCCTGCCTCGACGTCGCGGCCTTTCCCGGCTGCCGCATCAGCATCAACGTCTCGGGCGAGCAGCTCAAGCGCGACGAGTTCGTCGCCATGCTGGCGCGCGTTCTCGAGGAGACCGGCTGCCGCGCCGACAGCTTCGTGCTGGAGATCACCGAGACCGCCGCCACCACGGCGACGCCCGAGATCCTGCGCCGGCTGGAGGCGGCGCGGGCGATGGGCTTCCGCGTCGCGCTCGACGATTTCGGCACCGGCTTCTGCGGCTTCAACTATCTCAAGACGCTGCCGATCGACGCGATCAAGATCGACCGCAGCTACATCCAGAGCCTCGCCCATGACGAGGTGGCGCGCGTGTTCGTCTCGGCGCTGGCGCAGATCGCCCACATCCAGAAGCTCGTCATCGTCGCCGAGGGCATCGAGACCGAGGACGACCTCGCGCTGGCAAGGGCCGCCGGCTGCAACCGCTTCCAGGGCTACCACATCGCCCGCCCCGCGCCGAAGGAGACCCTCGCCGCCTTCTTCCGCCAGCCGCCGCAGCGCCGCGATGCGCCGCGGCTCGCCACGCTCGCCGGATAGCCCGCGAAGCGGTGCGACAGGCCGCCCCGGCGGCGCACCCTTGCCCTGCGCGCCCCGCCATGCTTCCATACCGCCATGGCCTTCGAGCGGCCCCGAGAGCCGTTGCGGCCACGCGACGGCCGAAGGCCGGCCGCCGCTCACGACGCAACGCGCGAGAGGAGGTCAGGTCATATGGGCAAAAGGGCAGGAGAACGCCGCAAAGGGCCGAAATGCATAGCCATTGTCGGTCCCTTTTCGAGCGGCAAGACAACGCTTCTTGAAGCGCTTCTGGCGCGCACCGGGGCGATCCCGCGGCAGAACGCCATAGCCTCGGGCGGCACGGTCGGCGACGCCTCCGCCGAGGCCCGCGCCCACATGATGAGCGTCGAGGCGACCGTCGCCACCACCGAATTCATGGGCGACAGCATCACCTTCATCGACTGTCCGGGCTCGATCGAGTTCGCCTTCGAGGCGCAGCCCGTCCTCGCCGCCTGCGACCTCGCCGTCGTCGTGGCCGAGCCCGACGAGAAGAAGTTCCCGGCGCTGCAGCTCATCATGCGCCAGCTCGACGAGATGGGCGTGCCGCGCATCCTGTTCCTCAACAAGATCGACAAGGCCACCACCGGCGTGCGCGAGACGCTGAAGCTGCTGCAGCCGGCCAGCTCCTCCCCCCTGCTGCTGCGCCAGATCCCGCTGCGCAAGAATGGCATCGTCGTCGGCTCGATCGACCTCGCCCTGGAGCGCGCCTACATCTGGCGCGAGCACGCCGAGAGCACCGTCGCCGAGATCCCCGACGACGAGAAGGCCCGCGAGCTCGAGGCGCGGTTCTCGATGCTCGAGGCGCTGGCCGATCACGACGACGCACTGATGGAGCAGTTGCTCGACGAAATCGAGCCGCCGCGCGACGAGATATTCGACGACCTCGCCGCCGACCTGCGCGACGGGTCGGTCACGCCGGTGCTGATCGGCTCGGCCGAGAAGGGCAACGGCATCCTGCGGCTTCTGAAGACGATCCGCCACGACGCGCCGGACGTGGAGGCGACGCGCGCGCGCCTCGGCATCGAGCCCGGCAGGACCGTGCTCCAGGTCATGAAGTCGATCCACACGCCGCACGGCGGCAAGCTCTCGGTCGCCCGCGTGCTTTCGGGCCAGATCGCCGACGGCGCCGAGGTCGTCTCGTCGCGCGGCGCCACCGGCAAGGTGTCGGGCATCTACCGCCTGCTCGGCCGCGACCAGGCCAAGGTCGCCGGCGCCGCGGAGGGCGAGACCGTCGCGCTCGGCAAGCTCGACGACATCGCCACCGGTGACACGCTGTCGACCGGCAAGGACGTCCAGCCGCTCGTCGCGCTCGACGTGCCGCCGCCGGTCTTCGCGGTGGCGCTGCGGCCGAGGGCGCGCAAGGACGACGTCAAGCTGTCGGCCAGCCTGCAGAAGCTGGTCCAGGAGGACCCCTCGCTCTCCGTCGAGCAGAACCAGGACACCGGCGAGACCATCATCTCCGGCCATGGCGAGATGCACCTGCGCGTCACCGTGGAGCGGCTGGAGGGCAAGTACCAGATCGCCGTGGCGTCGCACCCGCCGCAGGTTCCCTACCGCGAGACGATCCGCAAGCCGGCCACCCAGCGCGGCCGCCACAAGAAGCAGTCGGGCGGCCACGGCCAGTTCGGCGACGTGGTGCTGGAGATCCGGCCGCTGCCGCGCGGCTCGGGCTTCGAGTTCACCGACACCATCACCGGCGGCGTGGTGCCGAAGCAGTACATCCCCTCGGTCGAGACCGGGATCCGCGATTTCCTCAAGGCGGGGCCGCTCGGCTTTCCGGTGGTGGACATCGCGGTCAACCTGTCCGACGGCTCCTATCACACGGTCGATTCCTCGGACATGGCGTTCCAGCAGGCCGCGCGCATCGGCATGAAGGAAGGCATGGCGGCCTGCTCGCCGGTGCTGCTGGAGCCGGTCCTGAAGGTGCAGATAAACACCCCCTCCGAGGCGACCGCCAAGGTGACCGCCATCGTGCCGCAGCGGCGCGGCCAGATCCTCGGCTTCGACAGCCGGCCCGGCTGGGACGGGTGGGACGTGGTCGAGGCGACGATGCCCCAGGCCGAGATCGGCAACCTGATCGTCGAGCTGCGCTCGGCCACGGCGGGCGTCGCGACCTACGTGGCGGCGTTCGACCACATGGCCGAGCTTACCGGCCGCCTCGCCGACGAGGTGATGAGCGCCAACGGCAAGGCCGCCTGACCTGGCCAAGGGAGCGGGCCGCGCGACGGGCGCGGCCCCTGCCCGCCTCGCAACGCGGCATCGTTTCCGGCTGCCGCGATTTTGTGCAGCCGGCGCGCCGGTCTGAACTCAAGACAAAAAAAAGCCGGATCGAAACGACCCGGCTTGAGTATTGGAAGCGCCCATAGGGCAAAACCTCCAGAGGGGAACACTCGTGGGCGCCAATGGGAGGAGGAATGCGCCCAGGAGATGAATGAGATATGAGCGTTCACCGCCTAAATTGCAAGCAACGTCTTTCGCATTGCACCCATGCAGGGCATGCATAGCTGGCGGAGAGAGGCCCTGCCCGATTGCAGGGCAGCCGTCGCCTTCAATATGCCCAGCTGCGCGCCTTGGCGATGAGGAAGTCGCGGAAGACGTGCAGCTTGACCTGGTTCTTCATCGCGTCGGGATAGCAGAAATAGGTGTCGAAGGACGGCACCTCGGTCTCGGGCATCACCTGTACCAGCCCGGAATCCTTGTCGACCATGTAGTCGGGCAGCATGGCGATGCCCGCGCCGCGCTGGACCGCGGCCTTTATCGACATGATGTTGTTGATCTGCAGCGTCGCGATGCGCCGCGCGCCCTCCGGCCGGCCGGCCGTCTCCAGCCCGTTCATGTCCGTCAGGTGATAGGGCACCGGCGCGCCGAAGGTGACGATGCGGTGCTTGTCCAGCTCCTCGATCGTGCGCGGCTTGCCGTGCTTGTTGATGTAGGACGGCGCGGCGAAGAGATGGAAATGCACGGTGAACAGCTTGCGCTGGATCAGGTCCGGCTGCTGCGGCTGGCGCAGGCGGATGGCGCAGTCGGCCTGCCGCATCGTCAGGTCGAGCTCCTCGTTGGCGAGCACGAGCTGGAGCTGGATCTCGGGATAGAGGTCGAGGAATTCCTGCACCCGCTCCGTCAGCCAGCCGGAGCCGAGGCCGACGGTCGTCGTCACCCGCAGCGGGCCCGAGGGGCGGTCCTTCGCCTCGGTCAGCCGCGCCTTCACCGTCTCCAGCTTCATCAGCACTTCGTGCGCGGTCTGGTAGAGGATCTCGCCCTGCTCGGTCAGCACCAGCCCGCGCGCATGGCGATGGAACAGCGGCACGCCGACGTCCTGCTCCAGCGCGCTCACCTGGCGCGAGATCGCCGACTGCGACAGCCGCAGCGCCTCCGCCGCATGGGTGAAGGAGCCCGCCTCCGCAGCAGCGTGGAAGACGCGCAGCTTGTCCCAGTCCAGAGCCATGACGCCCGGTTCCCCGTTTGCTCTCGTGTTTTCGTTGCCCCGCTCTCGCGGGGATGTCCAATCTCGATGCCCGGCTGCCCCGGAAGCCTACTCGGCCGCCTCGCGCAGCGAATCCATCTCCGCGATATAGCGCTCCGCTTCCAGCGCCGCCATGCAGCCCATGCCCGCGGCGGTCACCGCCTGGCGATAGACGTCGTCGGTGACGTCGCCGGCGGCGAACACGCCCGGCACGTCGGTCGCCGTCGAATCGGCCGCGGTCCACAGGTAGCCGTTCGGCTTCTGCTTGAGCTTGCCGACGAACAGCTCGACCGCCGGCGCATGGCCGATGGCGACGAACACGCCGTCGGTGGCAAGCTCGCTCACCTCGCCGGTGTGCATGCTGCGCAGCTTCAGCCCGGTGACGGAGGGCGGCGTCGGCCCGTTGCGCGCCTCGCCGGTGATCTCCTCGACCACGTGATCCCACAGGACCGTGATGTTGTCCTTCTTGAACAGGCGGTCCTGGAGGATGCGCTCGGCCCGGAACTCGCCGCGGCGGTGGATGATCGTCACGCTGCGCGCGAGATTGGCGAGGTAGAGCGCCTCCTCGACGGCGCTGTTGCCGCCGCCGACCACGACGACGTCCTTGCCGCGATAGAAGAAGCCGTCGCAGGTGGCGCAGGCCGAGACGCCGAAGCCCATGAAGGTCTGCTCGGTCGGAATGCCCAGCCACTTCGCCTGCGCGCCGGTGGCGACGATCAGCGCGTCGCAGGTGTAGGTCTTGCCGGAATCGGTCGAGACGCGGAACGGCCGCTGGTCGAGAACCACCTCGGTGACGAGGTCGGACACGATCTCCGCGCCGACATGCTCGGCCTGGAGCCGCATCTGCTCCATCAGCCACGGGCCCTGCACCGGCTCGGCGAAGCCGGGATAGTTCTCGACGTCGGTGGTGATGGTGAGCTGCCCGCCCTGCTGCATGCCTGCGATCAGCACCGGCTTGAGCAGGGCGCGCGCGGCATAGATCGCCGCCGTATAGCCGGCCGGGCCCGAGCCGATGATGAGGACGGGCGCGTGTATGGCGGTCATGGTCGGGCCTTCCTGGGCTTGCCCGCGCAGGCGGCGCGGAACCTCGTTGTGCTGTGTCGAATGACGCTAATCTAGGTGGTGCCGCCCCCCCGTTGCAAGGCGACGAAATGCTGCGCCGGACAAAGGCTGGGGAAAGCCGTCCCGCGACGCGAATGCCTTGGACAGCCGGACGCAACATCCGCTAACTTCACGACGCGATCATGAAAGATTCTCACGCAGCGCCGGAGCCGCCCGCATGCCTTTCAAGGCTGACCTCGACGCCATCGACTGGAAAATCCTGAAGGAGCTTCAGGACGACGGCAGGATGACGAATGTCGAGTTGTCGCGCCGCGTCGGGATCTCCGCCCCGCCATGCCTGCGCCGCGTCAAGCGGCTGGAGGATGCCGGCATCATCCGCGGCTACCGCGCGCTGCTCGACACCCGCATGCTCGGCCTCGACGTCGTCGCCTTCTGCCTGATCGGCCTCCACCACCAGTCGGACGCCGAGCTCAAGGCCTTCGCCGAGCGCACGCGCAGCTGGCCGATCGTGCGCGCCGCCTGGATGGTCTCGGGCGAGTCCGACTTCATGCTGCATTGCGTGGCGAGCGACCTCGCCAGCTTCCAGAGCTTCGTCATCGAGGAGCTGACCTCCGCGCCCAACGTCGACACCGTCCGCACCGCGCTGACGATCCGCCAGGTCAAGGACGAAGGGCTCGTCGGCATCCGCGCCTAGCTGCCCAAACTGGCCTTTGCGGCACGCTTGCGTTAAGACGCGCCCGACAATGCGAAGGCCGACATTCATGAACATCCTCTCCATCGCCCGTTACATGCTGCCGCTGAGCCGCTACCCCTACACGGGCAGCGTCGTGTCCTGCCCGGTCTGCGAGGAGACGTCGTTCACCCCGGTCGCGGGCGTCGACCGCCGGCTGAAGCGGCTTCCCACGGTGATGTGCGACGATTGCGGGCTGGTCTTCACCAACCCGATGCCGACCGAGGCGGAGC
>JAEZXF010000416.1 GCA_023419995.1 Pseudomonadota bacterium
ACGCCGAACAGCGCGCCCGCCACCGAGCCGCCGGGCCCCGGCAGCACCAGCAGCTTGCCGGCCTCGCCGGCGAAGCCGTTGGCGGCCGCCCAGGCGCGCGCCTCCGCGTCGAGCGGCAGGCCTGCGAAGCCGCCGCGCGTGACGAGCTGGATGCGGCGCGCGCCGGCTGCGGAGGCGGAACTCAGGGTCAACGGCATGATCGGGCGATTCCTCGGATGCGGCCCGTGGCCCGGGACCGGTTCGGCCACGATGGCGGCTTTGCGGATTTCATTGTTATCTCAAACGCTTGCGGCTGTCATCGCCGTGTCATGGCAAGATGCTGAAAAGCGCCCATGACGATACACCGCCCCCACGATTCTTCGGCATCCGAGGCCACCCGGCGCTATCGCAGCCTGTTCATCTCGGACCTGCATCTCGGCACCAAGGGCGCGCAGGCCGACGCCCTGCTCGAGTTCCTGCGCGAGCACGAGGCCGAGACGATCTACCTCGTCGGCGACATCGTCGACGGCTGGCGGCTGCGCTCGTCCTGGTACTGGCCGCAGGCGCACAACGCCGTGGTGCAGAAGCTGCTGCGCCAGGCGCGCAAGGGCGCGCGCGTCGTCTACGTCCCCGGCAACCACGACGAGTTCCTGCGCGAGTTCTGCGGCGTTCATTTCGGCGGCGTCGAGGTCTGCGACAGCATCGTCCACGAGGCCGCAGACGGCCGCCGCTACCTCGTCATCCACGGCGACGCCTACGACATGGTGGTGCGCCACGCCAAGTGGCTGGCCTTCCTCGGCGACTGGGCCTACGAGCTGGCGCTGGCGCTGTCGACGCGCATCAACGTCGTGCGCCGCAGGCTTGGCTTCACCTACTGGTCGCTGTCGGCCTGGGCCAAGGCCAAGGTCAAGAACGCGGTCAACTATATCGGCAGCTTCGAGGAGACGCTGGCGGCGGAGGCCGAGCGCCACGGCGTCGACGGCGTCATCTGCGGCCACATCCACACCGCGACCATCCGCGATTTCGACGGCTTCACCTACATCAACACCGGCGACTGGGTGGAAAGCTGCACGGCGATCGTCGAGCACGAGGACGGCCGCATGGAGCTGATCCACTGGCAGGCGTTCAGTCGGGTGCTCAACGCCGGCAGGGCGCCGGCCGTGCCGATGCTGGCGCGCCGCGCCGCGTGAGGAGACCGATGCGCGTCCTGATCGTCACCGACGCCTGGAAGCCGCAGGTCAACGGCGTGGTGCGCACGCTGGAGAAGCTGGCGGAATCATTCGCCGCGATGGGCGTGCCGATGGCCTTCCTCACCCCCGACGGCTTCCCGACCGTGCCGCTGCCCGGCTACGGCGAGATCCGCGTGGCGCTCGCCACCGCCGCGGAGGTCGCCCGACGGATGGACGAGGCGCAGCCCGACTGCATCCACATCGCCACCGAGGGCCCGCTCGGCGTCCTGGCGCGCCGCGTCTGCCTCGCCCGCGGGCTGCCGTTCTCCACCAGCTACCACACCCGCTTTCCCGAGCTGCTGCGCGCCCGCCTGCCGGTTCCCGAGGAATGGACCTATCGCTGGCTGCGTCGCTTCCACAATGCCGGCAACGGCATGCTGGCCGCCACGCCCTCGCTGTGCGCCGAGCTCGCCGGGCGCGGCTTCGCCAACATCAGGCTGTGGTCGCGCGGGGTGGACACGGCGCTGTTCGACCCGGCGCGCCGCACCGCCCTCGACCTGCCCGGCCCGGTCTTCCTCAATGTCGGCCGCGTCGCGGTGGAGAAGAACCTGCCGGCCTTCCTCGACCTCGACTTGCCCGGCACCAAGGTCGTCGTCGGCGACGGGCCGGAGCTTCCCCGCCTCCGGGCGCGTTATCCCGAGGTGGGATTCACCGGCGCGCGCAGGGGCGAGGAACTGGCCGCGCTCTACGCCTCGGCGGACGTCTTCGTCTTCCCCAGCCTCACCGACACCTTCGGCAACGTCATCACCGAGGCGCTGGCGAGCGGCACGCCGGTCGCGGCGTTTCCCGTCACCGGGCCGCTCGACATTCTCGGCGACGGCGTCGGCGGCGTCCTGTCGGACGACCTGCGCGAGGCCGCGCTCGCCGCCCTGTCCGTGCCGCGCGAGACGGCGCGCGCCAAGGCGCGGCAATATGACTGGGATGCCTGCGCGCGGCAGTTCCTCGACCATGTCCGCGTCGCCAACCACCGGCACCCCGTGCAGGAGAAGGCGGCATGAGCGCCCCGCTCGCCGCCGGCAGGCCGCCGCCCGGCCGCAGGCTGCGCGAGGCGGTGCGCCGCAACGCGCCGCTCTCCCGCGCCGGCCTGTCGGAATACGTCTTCGCCAGCCTGTTCCAGAAGCTGGTCTACGCCCAGATATGGGAGGACCCCGAGGTCGACATGGCGGCGCTGGCCATCGCGCCCGGCCACTCGATCGTCACCATCGCCTCGGGCGGCTGCAACGCGCTGTCCTATCTGGTGGCGGATCCCGGCCGCATCGAGGCGGTCGACCTCAACCCGGCCCATGTCGCCTTCAACCGGCTGAAGCTGGCGGCGCTCCAGTCGCTGCCCGACTACGACGCGTTCCACCGCTTCTACGGCCGCGGCGACGACCCGCGCAATGTCGAGGCCTACCGGCGCTTCGTGCGGCCCGCGCTCGACCCGGCGACGCGCGCCTA
>JAEZXF010000422.1 GCA_023419995.1 Pseudomonadota bacterium
TACGACCCCAAGACCGGCCGCTACCGCACCGAATACGCCATCTATATCGGCATAACCGCAGGCGCCATCTCCCTGATCCTCATGGCCTGGGTGATCGTGCGCATGTGGCGCGGCAACCGCCGCTATGCCCGCATCGAGGCCCGATCGTGACTGCTGAAAAGAACGTTGAACCCCGCCGGGACTGGCCGGTGCTGCGCCATGCGAAGAAGGGCCTGCGCCGCGTGTTCGATCTTCTCGAACGCGGCGGCGAGCGCCTGTTCACGCCGGCGCTCAATCCCGTCGCCCAGCTCGGCACCATCACCTTCTTCCTGTTCTGGGTGGTCGCGGTCACCGGCGTCTATCTGTTCATCTTCTTCGACACCGGCGTGGTCAACGCCTACTCCTCGGTCGAGTGGATCAGCGGGCCGCACTGGTATCATGCCGGCGTGATGCGCAGCCTGCACCGTTACGCCTCCGACCTGATGGTGGTCACCATGGTGCTCCACCTGCTGCGCGAGTTTTCGCTCGACCGCTACCGCGGCACGCGCTGGTTCTCGTGGTTCACCGGCATCCCGCTGATCTGGTTCCTCTACATCTCGGGCATCACCGGCTACTGGCTGGTGTGGGACGCGCTGGCGCTGTACGTCGCCATCGTCTCGGCCAAGCTGCTCGACGTGGTCCCGATCTTCGGCGAGCCGCTGGCGCGCAACTTCCTGACGCCGGAGCATCTGTCCGGCCGCTTCTTCTCGCTGCTGTCCTTCCTGCACATCGCGGTGCCCCTGATCCTGCTTCTGGCGATGTGGATCCACATCCAGCGCATCTCGCGGCCGCGCACCAGCCCGCCGCGCATGCTCGCCGGGCTGATCTTCGCCGCGCTGGTCGCGGTGTCGCTGTGGAAGCCGGCGATGAGCCAGGGCCCTGCCGACCTGACCAGGGTCCCCGCCGAGGTCGGCATCGACTGGTTCTACCTGCCGCTCTATCCGCTGGCCGAGGACTGGGGCGCGTGGAGCCTGTGGGCGCTCCTGTTCGGCGTCTCCACCGTCATGGCGGCGATGCCCTGGCTGCCGCCCTTCCGCCGGGCGCCCGCGGCCGAGGTCGACCTGCCCAACTGCAACGGCTGCAACCGCTGCGTCGAGGACTGCCCCTACGAGGCCATCCGGCTGGTGCCGCGCACCGACGATGAGCCGTTCCCGCACCAGGCCGAGGTCGATCCCGACCTGTGCGTGTCGTGCGGCATCTGCATGGGCTCGTGCCCGTCGTCGACGCCGTTCCGCCGCCAGCAGGATCTGAAGACGGGCATCGACCTGCCCGGCCAGCCGCTGCGCGAGGTGCGCGACAGCGTCGTCGCCGCCTCGGCCGAGCTGCGCGGCACCCAGCGCGCCCTCGTCCTCGCCTGCGAGCACGGCGCCGGCGGCGGCGACATGGGCGGCGTCGTCACCTTCCCCTGCGTGGCGATGATCCCGCCCTCGCTCATCGACTTCATCCTGAGCAAGAACCTCGCCGAGGGCGTGGTCGTCGCCGGATGCAGCGAAAGCACCTGCTACAACCGGCTGGGCGTCGAGTGGACCAAGCAGCGCTTCGCCGGCGAGCGCGATCCCTACCTGCGCCGCCGCGTCGAGCGCGAGCGCATCGCCACGATCTGGGCGTCGCCGTTCGAGACCGGCCGCTACGAGGCGGAGAAGGCGGCCTTCGCCGCCGGGCTCCGCCCCTCCGTCAAGGCGTCGGCCGCGGCGCGCGGCGACCGGGAAACGATGGAGGCGCAGCCGTGAGCGACGCACTCTGGATGCCCGTGCGCTTTGCCGTGATCCTCGCCTTCCTGATGGGCGTGGCCAGCCTGTCCGACTGGCCGCGCCACCGCAGCATCCCCGAGGGCACTGGGGTGGTGACGCTGTCCTTCAACCACGGCGCCGACCGGCGCGCCGCCTGCCGCGCCGCCACGCCCGAGGAGCTCGCCAAGCTGCCGCCCAACATGCGGCGGCCCGACATCTGCCCGCGCGAGCGCCCGGCCATCGACGTCGAGTTCGAGATCGACGGCAAGCGCGTCTTCGAGGCGAGCGTGCCGCCCTCCGGCATCGCCAGCGACGGGCCCTCGCGCGTCCACCAGCGCTTCGAGCTACCCGCCGGCAGCCACCGCCTCGTCGTGCGCATGCGCGACCGGCCGGGCGAGGATTTCAACTGGCACGGGGAGCAGACGGTGGAGCTTCGCCCCGCCGACCATCGCGTGATCGATTTCCGCGGCGATGGCGGCGGATTCGTCTTTCATTGAGCGGGATCCTTGACACGAAGGCCCGCGAACCCGAAGGAGCATGACATGGCCCTGATCGAGTGGAAAGACCATTACAGCGTCGGCGTCGACGCCGTGGACCACGAGCATCGCGAGATGATCGAGCTGATCAACGAGGTGCACGAGAACCTGCTCGCCGGCGCGCAGGAGCCGGACGTCACCGCCTTCCTCGGCGAGATCTTCCGTGCCATCTCAGCCCATTTCGCGCTGGAGGAGCGCTTCATGCGCGAGCACCGCTACGACCAGCTGGCCGAGCACAAGGAAGCGCACGAGGAGCTGCTCGACGACATCCGTGACATCATGGACGGCTATGAGGCCGATCCCGACGGCGCGCGGGCGCAGCTCTCGAGCCGGCTGGACAGCTGGTTCACCGAGCATTTCAAGACGCACGACGCGCGGCTCCACCACCGCCTCGGCACGCACGACCACTGATGGCTGGCGGCGGGATCACCGGCGGGCCCGGCCTGCGCGAGGAACAGGTGGTGCTGGTCGACGCCGACGACCGCCCGCTCGGCCGCGCCGGGAAGCTTGCCGCCCACCGCAAGAACCTGCGCCACCGCGCCATCTCGGTGCTGGTCTTCGACCCTGCCGGGCGGATGCTGCTGCAGCGCCGCAGCGCCGTGAAGTATCACTCGCCAGGCCTGTGGAGCAACGCCTGCTGCACCCATCCGCGCCCGGGGGAGGAGCCGGCCGCCGCGGCCGGCCGCCGCCTGCGCGAGGAGATGGGCATCGCGCTTCCGCTCGGCTTCGCCGGCCTCTTCGCCTACGAGGCGCCGGTCGGCCCCGGCCTGTGGGAGAACGAGGTCGTCCACGTCTTCACCGGAGTCTACGACGGCGAGGTGTCGCCGGACCCGGACGAGGTGCAGGACTTCGACTGGCGCGAGGTCGCCGCCCTGTGCGGCGACATCGCCGCGCGCCCGTCGCGCTACACGCCCTGGCTCAGGCTCTATTCGCAGGCGCCGTGGTTCGCGGGCTCCGCGCTCGCGGCCTGACGCCGGCGCGAGACAGCCCGCCTGCCCGCCCGCGCGGCCCCGTACCACCCCCCCTCCCTCCCGGCCGCATTTCCGCGGCCGCCGGTGATTCCACTCGGCGGCGAAATGCTCTACACCCGCCGCATGTCCAACCGCCGGAGCTCTCCGGCCGCCGGTTCCCGGAGATCTTCATGAGCCAGTTTGACGTGCTGTGCATCGGCAACGCCATCGTCGACATCATCGCCCGCTGCGACGAGGCGTTCCTGGTCGACAACGGCATCATCAAGGGAGCGATGAACCTGATCGACGCCGCGCGCGCGGAGCTGCTCTATTCGCGCATGGGGCCGGCGATCGAGGCCTCCGGCGGCAGCGCCGGCAACACCGCCGCCGGCATCGCCAGCTTCGGCGCGCGCGCGGCCTATATCGGCAGGGTGGCGAAGGACCATCTGGGCCACGTCTACGCCCACGACATCCGCGCCCAGGGCGTCGCCTTCGATTCGGCGCCGCTCGACGGCGGCGCGCCGACCGCGCGCTCGATGATCTTCGTCACGCCGGACGGCGAGCGCTCGATGAACACCTATCTCGGCGCCTCGGTCGAGCTCGGGCCGGAGGACGTCGAGGAAGACAAGGTCCGCGCCTCGCGCATCACCTATTTCGAGGGCTATCTGTGGGACCCGCCGCGCGCCAAGGAGGCGATCCGGCTGACGGCCGCGCATGCCCACGCAGCGGGGCGCGAAGTGTCGATGACCCTGTCCGACGCCTTCTGCGTCGACCGCTATCGCAGCGAATTCCTCGACCT
>JAEZXF010000439.1 GCA_023419995.1 Pseudomonadota bacterium
GCATCGCACCGAGCGCGAAGACCGCGGCATAGACGCGGCCGACCGGGATGCCGAAGGCCTGCGCCGTCTCGGCGTCGTACTGGGTGGCGCGCATGACGAGGCCGGCGCGGGTGCGCGCGAGCACGAACCATGCCGCCAGAATCAGCGCGATGGCGGCGGCGACGACGAACAGCTTGTAGCCGGAGTAGCCGAACCACGGCAGCTGGATGCGCGGGTTGAACGGCGGCTGCACCGGCCGCGCGTCGGCGCCGTAGAAGGTGAGCGCGAGCTGCTGGACGATGTAGAGCAGGCCGATCGTGGCGACGATGGTCGCTTCGGGGTCGTAGTTCAGCCGCTTCAGCACCAGCCGCTCGGCAAGGAAGGCGACCGCGCCGACGACGAGCGGCGCGACGAGCAGCGCGGCGGTGAAGCCGATGGCCGGATGGCCGGCGAAGGCGGTGGAGACCACCCAGGCGGCGACCGCGCCGAGCATGAAGAACTCGCCATGGGCGACGTTGACCACCCGCATGACGCCGAAGACGAGCGACAGGCCGAGCGCCATCAGCGCCAGCACCGCGGCGGTGACTAGGCCCTCGAGCGAGGCGAGCAGCAGGAGCGGTCCGAATCCCATTCAACCAGCGCTTCGACATGGAGCGCCACGCTGCCCCTCATCCGGCCCTTCGGGCCACCTTCTCCCCGTGAACGGGGAGAAGAAGAAGCGGCGAGGCTGCGGCCTGCTCGCCTCTCCCCGCAAGCAGGGAGAGGATGCCGGCAGGCAGGTGAGGGGCGGCGCCACCGTTCCCGGCCGGGAACGCCCGTCAGAACGACTGCGCGGTGTAGTCGGCTTCCGGCTCGTAGAGGCCGTCCTCGATCGTGGTCTTGTGGACGACGTTCAGGCGGCCGTTCTCGACCACGGAGATGTTCTGGATGCCGAACACCTGGTGGGTCTTGCCGTTGAACAGCTTCGGGCCCTGCGGGTGCTCGAAGCCCTCGGCGATGTCGGTGATCGCCTCGGTCGCCTCGATCAGCTTCTGGCGATCCTCGGGCCCGCGATAGCCGGCGGCCTCCATCGCCCTCTTGATGACGTAGAGCGTCTCCCAGCAGCCGAACATGTGGGCGTTGGTCGACACGTCGCGCGCGTCGTTGAGGGCGGCGCCGTTGTCGTCGAGGCCGACGGCGGCGCGATAGGCGCGCTCGGCCTCCGAGGCGTCGGCCTGGAGGTAGCGCGGCATGCCTTCCCAGAAATGAGTGCCCTCGAGGAACTCGAGACCGGGGCTCGCCATGTCGACGGCCTCGAGCGAGTCGATGAAGCCGAACAGCTTCGGCCCGCGGTTGCCGTAGAACTCGCCCAGCTCCTTGACGAAGGTCAGCACGGCCGGCCCGACCATGACGTGGTAGATGACGTCGGTGTCGGACGGGATCTGCGGGAAGTAGCGGGTGAAGGAGGTCTCCGTCGGCGGGATCGCGATCTTGGCGATCACCTCGGCGCCCTGCTCCTGCGCGGCCGGGGCGAAGAAGTCGCGGTGGTCGTGGCCGAAGGCGTAGTCGGGATAGATCATGGTGATCTTCTTGCCGACGTTCTGCGAGATCCACGGCGCGACCGAGCGGCACTGGGCGCGCACGTCGGTGATGCCGGGCTGGATGACCCAGCGGTTCAGCTTGCCCGAGGCGACGTGGTAGCCCTCGGAGACCACGTAGTAGGGGATATTCAGCTCGCCGGCGGCCGGGGCCGAGCCGGTGACGACATGGCTGAAGAGCGTGCCGTAGACGAGATCGACCTTGTGCTGGCTGGCGAACTTCTCGACCACCTCGGCGCCGCGCGCCGGGTCGGTGCCGTCGTCCTCGGTGACGATCTCGATCGGCCGGCCGTTGACGCCGCCGGCCTCGTTGATGGCCTTGACCGCGGCGGCCGTGGTGCGCTCGTACCAGCGGCCATAGGCGGCGCCGATGCCGGTGCGGTGGGCCTGGAAACCGATCCTGATCGGCACCGAAGACTGCGCCTGGGCATAGCGCACGAAGCCCGGCGCGGTGCCGAGCGCGGCGGCGGCGCCGAGGCCCTTCAGCGCGGTGCGGCGCGAAACGGAGGAGGCGGAAAGGCGGAAAGGCGTGCGCGCGTCGGTCATCGTGGGCCCCTCGTCGGAAGCCGGCCTGCGAAACCGCGGTCTGGCGGCGGTCGCGCTGCCGGAAAAGGAAAACGGCGCAAGGTAAACCATCAATCGCAAGGCGGCGCAACATGACAATTGCTGCGCCGCGAAATTGGTCAGCCGGCGGAGGGCGCGGCGAGCAGCCACAGGCCGAGAACGGTGTAGCCGACCATGAGCAGGGCAAGGGGAAGCTGGCTGCGCGCGGCGTCGCGTGGCGTGCCGTGAAGCCGCCAGGCCGCCACATGCGCGACGAGCACGGCGAGCAGGTGGCCGGCGACGATGGCGCCGGCCTGCAGGTTCCACAGCAGCCAGGCGCGATCCGCCCCCATCAGCGCCCCGGCGTGGACGTGAAGGTGGGCCGAGCCGAACAGGTCGAGCTTGCGCCTGAACGGGTCGGCCAGCGCGGCCAGCGCGTATTGCGCGTCCACCACCAGCGACGGCAGGTAGTGTGCGAAGTGGTAGATGGTGGCGATCGGCACGATCGACCACACCAGAGCCCCGGCTGCGCGGGCGAACGGCACGGCACCGCCGGCGAGCCGCTCCCCCGCCAGCACGGCGAGGAAGAAGGCGGCGGCGAGCAGGGCGAAGGCCGCCGCCAGGCCGAGGGTGGAGCTCGCCACGACGGCGCTGCGGCCGGGAAACTCCAGCGGGTTGACGCCGATCAGGCCGAGCCAGAAGAAGGTGCGCATCAGCCCGTCGAAGGAGACGGAGGACAGCGCCAGAAGCAGGAACAGCGCGCCGCTCGGCGGCAGCGGCGGCGCGCCGACCAGCTTCGCGCCGGGCAGGCAGAGCGCCACGCCGCGTCTGCCGTCCTCCCGGTCGCGGCCCTCGACCACGCCGAGGCGCGCCATCATGCGCAGGAAGGCCGACAGGCACTCGCCCTGCCGCGACCATGCCTCGTGGCCGAAGACGAGCATGGCGGCGAGGTTGAGCGCGAAATAGGCGCCGGTCACCGTCGCCAGCGTGGCCGGATCCTCCGGCGAGGGATAGACCAGCTCGAACCAGACGAAGGCGAAGAACTGCACGATCGCCGGCCAGTAGCCGAGCCGCGCGGGCAGCGTGCCCGCCCGCACCGGCCGGCGCAGCAGCGCCGCCAGAAGACGCCACGGCGCATACCACGGGTCGATCCAGCGC
>JAEZXF010000457.1 GCA_023419995.1 Pseudomonadota bacterium
GGTCTGTTCTTCCGGCGCGCCATGTTCTTTCACCAGCCGCGAGAAGCGCCGCTCAATCACCTCGCGCATCATGCCGAAATCGTCGCCCGGCGTAATGTCCGTCGAGCGGATGTTGAACTTGCGGTACTGGTTCTTCACGAAGCCTTCGGGGCCGGCGCCGATCATCGCGCCGACCGCGTTCGTGCCCATGATGTGCGAGTTGTCGTAGACCTCGATGCGCCGGGGCGGCCGGTCGAGCGCGAAGGTGTCGGCAAGCCCGGCGAGAAGGCGCGCCTGCGACGAGGTTTCGGCCAGCCTGCGCCCCAGCGCCTCGCGCGCGTTCTGGTGGGCGTGGTCGACGAGCTTCTTCTTCTCGCCGCGCTGCGGCACCGACACCGAGACGCGATGGCCGGCGCGCGTGCCCAGCGCTTCCTCCAGCAGCGCCTGCTCCTCCACCGCGTGCGACAGGAGCACCATGCGCGGGCAGGGCTTGTCGTCGTAGAACTGGGCGAGGAAGGCGCCGAGGACCTCGGCGGGCTCGAGCGACGGGTCCGCCTTGGGGAAGTAGGCGCGGTTGCCCCAGTTCAGCCCGGTGCGGAAGAAGAACACCTCGATGCAGTTCTGCCCGCCTTCCTGGTGGATGGCGAAGACGTCGGCTTCCTCGAACGATTGCGGGTTGATGCCCTGGTGGGTCTGGATGTGCGACAGGGCCGAGAGCCGGTCGCGGTAGATCGCCGCGCGCTCGAAATCGAGATCGTCGGAGGCCTCGCGCATCGCCTGCGCGATCTCCTCGACCACCCTGCTCGACCGGCCGGACAGGAAGGCCTTCGCCTCCCGCACCAGCTCGGCATAGTCGTCGAGGCCGATCTCGCCGGTGCAGGGCGCGGAGCAGCGCTTGATCTGGAACAGCAGGCACGGCCGCGTGCGGTTGGCATAGAAGGAATCGGTGCACGACCGCAGCAGGAACGCGCGCTGCAGCGCGTTGATGGTGCGGTCGACCGCGCCCGCCGAGGCGAACGGCCCGAAATAGTCGCCCTTGCGCGAGCGCGCGCCGCGATGCTTGTAGATGCCGGGCGCGGGATGGTCGCCGGTGATGACGATGTAGGGCAACGACTTGTCGTCGCGCATCAGCACGTTGAACGGAGGCTTGAACCGCTTGATGAGGTTGGCCTCGAGCAGCAGCGCTTCCGTCTCGGTGCGGGTGACGACGAACTCCATCGCCGCCGTGTCGCGCACCATGCGGCCGATGCGGTTGGTGTGGAAGCGGCCCTGCCCGTAGTCGCCGACGCGCTTCTTCAGGCTGCGCGCCTTGCCGACATAGAGCACGTCGCCGGCCCGGTTCATCATCCGGTAGACGCCGGGTGCGGCGGGGAGGCGCTTCGCCAGCCGCTGGATGACCTCGATGCCGACCGGGCCGTCCGTCTCGATCTTCAGCGCATCCCATTCGATGGCGGGCTGGCCGGCCTGCGACGGGGCCTCGTCCTCCTCTTCCGGCAGGACCTCCTCGGGCATCACCGTGTCGGACGCGCCGGCCATGGCCGCACGGCGTGCCGCCTCGTCGATGTCGTCCTGGCCGTCGCGCTGGGTCATTCGGCGATCCCGTAGATATCGGGCGTCTTCCAGGCAAGGTGCTGGCCGCCGTCGAGCGCGATCATCTGGCCGGTGACGGAGCGCGCCTGCCACAGATAGCGGATCGTGGCGCCGAACTCGGACAGATCCGGCCCGCGTCGTAGCAGCAGCCCCTCGACCTGCCGCGCGAAGTCCTCGGCCTGCTGGCGGTCGTTCTGCAGCGTCGGGCCGGGGCCGATGGCGTTGACGCGCATCCGCGGGGCGTAGGCCTGGGCCATGGTGCGGGTCGCGGTCCACAGCGCCGATTTCGACAGCGTGTAGGAGAAGAACTTCGGCGTCGGCCGCCAGACGCGCTGGTCGATCAGGTTGACGACGAGGCCGTCCTCGCCGCTCGGCAGCTGCGCCGCCATCTCCCGGGCGAGCAGCGCCGGCGCCTTGAGGTGGAGCGCGAAGTGGGCATCCCACGTCTCCCAGTCGAAATCGTCGGCGGCGTCCTCCTCGAAGATCGACGCGTTGTTGACGAGCAGCCGCACGGGGCCGAGCCCCGCCGTCACTTGCGGTAACAACTGCGCGGTCGCGTCCATGTCGGTCAGGTCGGCCTCGGCGAGCAACGTGCGGCCGCCGGCCGCCGCGATTTCGGCGGCGAGCGCATCGGCCTCGTCGCGCGCGCCGTGATAGTGGATGGCGACGGCGAAGCCGTTGGCCGCCAGATCGCGCACGATCGCCTTTCCGATGCGCCGCGCCCCGCCGGTGACGAGGGCGACTGTCTGCCTGCCTGCCATGGATCACCCCGTTTTGACCGGACGCGCCGCCGCTCCACAGCGGGAAGGGCGGGGATTCGCGAGCCGGCTTGCCCAGATATAGGCGCAGTCGCCGCCGCGACCAAGCACGCCTGACGGACGGGCGAAATCCTTCCGCCGCGGCAGGTGTTGCACAACGGCAACGTCAAGGTTCTGCCTCATTCCAGCCGGGGAATCACCCATTTTCGAGTGCTGTTCGGCCGCATTCCGCCGCCAAATAGGGAACCGCAGACGCAGCCGGCCGTTCACCTCCCATCGCGGCGGGGCGTCATGACAAGGGGGAAGCGAGTGACATGCTTCCTTGCGGCAAAGGAGTAACAAGAATGAACACCACCAAGAGATTCGCCCTGTCGGCCGCTGCCGTGATGGGTCTTTCCGCCCCGGCCTTCGCGGCCGACGTCGTCTATCAGGAGCCCCCGGCACCCGCGCCGATCATCGAGTCCGCGCCCGTCAGCTCGTGGGCCGGCCCCTATGCCGGTCTGCATCTCGGCTACGGCTTCGGCGGCAGCGCCGAGACCACGGTCGGCGGCGTCGCCAACGACATCGGCACCAGCGGCTGGCTCGGCGGCGGCTTCGGCGGCTTCAACGTGCAGAACGGCCAGTTCGTGTACGGTGCCGAGGCCGACGTGAACTACAGCGGCGTCGACGGCACCAATGCCGGTGAGGCTGCCCGCTCGCGCATCGACGGCTCGCTGCGTGGCCGTCTGGGCTACGCCGTCAACGACGACGTCCTCCTCTACGGCACCGCCGGTTTTGCGGCCGCGCGCCTGCGCGTCACCGATGCCGCCGCCGCGCGCGACACCAACCTGATGCTCGGCTACACGGTCGGCGCCGGCACCGACGTCAAGCTCACCGACGATGTCTTCGCCCGTGCGGAGTACCGCTACAGCGACTACGGCTCGGAGACGTTCAACCTGACCGCTCCGACCAGCGTCGACTCGAGCAACCATCGCGTCACCGTCGGTCTCGGTATCAAGTTCTGACCGGACGGCAATGCGGACAAAAGGCCCGGAGAAATCCGGGCCTTTTTCTTTGCCTTGTGCTCAGGCGGTCGGCACCAGCGCGGCGAGCTCGGGGAAGCGCTCGTCGAAGCGCTTGACCCAGCGCCTGAGCCTGGGCCGGCCGCGCTCCCACTGCCCCTCGAATCGCAGCGCCAGATAGCCAAGCGTCGCCCGCAGCGCGATGACGCCGCCGTCGGCCTTCTTGACCAGCTTGGGCGGGCTCGTCTCCAGCAGGTCGAGCGCGCGCATCGCCTTGCTCCACTGCTTGTCCAGCCATGGCTGGTGGACCTTCTCCTCTGGCCGCGCCCGGCGCTCGTAGACGTGGGCGAGCAGGCAGTCGTTGATGCCGTCGGCCAGCGCCTCCAGCCTCTCGGCCTGCAGCCGCCTGTCGGCCTTGCGCGGAAACAGCGTCCCGCCCGACATGCGGTTGAGATGCTGGGTAATGGCGCGGCTGTCGAACACGCCGTCGCCGTCGTCGGTGATCAGCACCGGGATCTTGCCGAGGGGGTTGGCGGCGAGAAGCTCGGCCGGCTGGTCGGCCGTGTTGACGACGCGCGCTTCCGCATCGATCTCGCACCATGCCGCCGCCATGCGCACCTTGGCGCTGTAGGGCGACGGGGGCGAGTAGAGTATCGTTGCCATTTCGGTTTCCTCCGGGCTGTTCTCGTCCGTCACTGCGGCGCGGGCATCGACGCCTGCGGCAGGCGGCAGGCGCGCGCGTCGACCTGCGGGCAGGAGCGGAACTCCATGTCTTTCGTCAGGCAGACGCGCACCTCGGAAAGGTGGCGTCCGCCGCAGGCGACGGCGATGCCGTCCGCCTTCATGCCGGGATTGGCGGCGAGGAAGGCGTCTTCCACCGCATCGGGAGAGACGCGCGCGTCCCTGGCGACGTTCTCGTAGCGGTCGGGGACGGCGACGCGGTCGCGCGCCGCGCGCACCAGCGTGAAGTAGTCTTCCTGGCTGACCCCGGCGCACGAGCCGTGCTTGCGCCACTGGTGCCCCATCAGCCCCGCCGACGGCATCAGGTCGCGATACCGCCGCGTCAGCTCTCCCGGCACCCGGTTCGGCTCCCGGCTGGCGCAGTATTCCGGCCATCCGTTCTCGAACTGCGGCCACAGGCCGTGGACGACGAAGCCGAGCTCGCGCCCGCTCGCACATTGCTGGCGGTTGGCGTCGTCGCCCTCGATCTCGCAGTAGCTCGGCGACCACGTCAGGGCGAGGACGAAGAAGTCGTAGCCCTCACCCCCCGGCAGCGTGCTGTCGCCGGAGGCGGACGGCGCGCAGGCCATGAGCAGCGATGCCAGAAGAAGCGGCGAGAACGTGCGGCGCATCACCACAGGGCAGGGCGGAGCACCCGGCAGCGGCCGTCATAGACCTTCCAGCGGTCGAAGCCCGCCAGGCAGAACTCGACGTTGCTGCCGAGGCCGGCGAAGCCCATCGGCCGCTCGATGACGTACCACACGTCATGGGTGCGGCCGTTGGTCAGGTCCGCCTTGGCGTGGCAGTAGCGTCGCTCGATCGGGCGCTCGCCGGCGATCTGCGGCTGGTACCTGGTCTCGCCGATGCGGCGGAAGTCCGCGATGCCGACATTGGGCAGGTTCGGCACGTTGTTCACCTGGTGCCGGAAGCGGCTGGCGATGCGGTTCAGCACCGCGTCGTTGCCGCAGATGCCGGGCGCGTCGATGGCGACGGCGACCGGGTCGGCGGCCTGCGCGGCGACGCCGCCGCCGGCGAGCGCAAGCATGGATGCAAGCAGCAGTCGGGCAAGGCGGGTCATGAATTCTCTCCGGCGGGTGGATGAATCACGCAAATCGAGGCGCGGCGGCAGTCTGATGAATGCGCGTGGTGCGGTCAAGCACCGAGCTGCAACCGCAGTGCGCCCGGCCGGGCCATGCCGCGCCTGATCCCGGGGAAATCGACGCGAAGGGCACAGATTCGGAAAGGCTGGTCGGCGCGGGCATCGGCGGCGACATGGCTTCGCCCCGCTCCTCGGTCGGTTAGGTATTGCGCCCGGCGCCGGAGCGGTGCTGCCCGCGCTCACCCGGTCCCGGCCGTCCAGCCGCTCCCAATCGCGCCGAGGCGTCGCCGCACGCCTCATTCGCGCGCCAGCCATTCCATCTGCGCGCTGGCGTCTCTTTCCCCGAGCAGGTCGCGCAGGGCGGGCAGCACCGCCGTCATCTCCTCCTCGAGGACGAAAGGCGGGTTGACCACCACCATGCCGCAGCCGTCGAGCCTCGGCTCGGGCGAGGGCGGGCGGAGCGCCAGCGTGATGTCGGCGATCCGGGCGATGCCGCTTTCTCGCAGGCGCTGGCGGAAGCGCCGGACCGCGGCATGGTCCTTGACCGGATACCACAGCGCATAGGTGCCGCCCGGCCAGCGGCGGTGCGCGGCGGCGAGGCCGTCCGCCAGCCTGTCGAAGTCGCCTTCCTTCTCGAACGGCGGATCGACCAGGACGAGGCCGCGCTTCTCCTTCGGCGGCACATGCGCGCCGAGCGCCAGCCAGCCGTCGAGCGCGATGACGCGCACCTGCCAGTCGCCTGCGAAGCGCGCCTTGAGGGCGAGGCCGTCCTCGGGGTGCAGCTCGATCGCCGTCAGGCGGTCGCTCTCGCGCAGCAGCCGGCGGGTCAGAAGCGGCGAGCCGGGATAGAACCGCAGCGGCCCGCCTTCGTTCAGCGACCGCACCGCGTCGAGATAGGGGGCGAGGAGGGCGGCGGCCGGCTCCGGCAGCGGCGCATCGAGCAGCCTGCCGATGCCGGCGCGCCACTCGCCGGTGCGCTGCGCCTCGTCGCCCGAGAGGTCGTAGAGGCCGGTGCCGGCATGGGTGTCGATGACGCGGAACGCGCCCGGCTTGCGCTTCAGGTACTCGACGATGCGCGCCAGCACCGCGTGCTTGAGCACGTCGGCGAAGTTCCCCGCATGGAAGGCATGGCGGTAGTTCATCGTCCGCTCCCGTCCCGCGGGGTGAGGAAATCGGCCAGCGCCGCGCGTCCGGGCCCGAGATCGGCCCAGTCGCCGTCGAAGGAGTGGCGGGCGAGCGCGGCGGTCGGGAATTTCCTGCCCATCCGTTCCAGCGCTTCCGGCCGGCTGCCGGGGCCGGCGAGCAGGGCGGCCAATGTTTCGAGGCCCGGATTGTGGCCGATCACGAGAAGCGTCGCCACGGTCCCGGGCGTCGCCCTTGCCGCGGCGAGGATGCGCTCCGGCGGCGCCTCGTAGATGGCATCCTCGAACAGCGCGGGAATCTCGCCCGGCAGCCTGCGCGCCACCAGCTCCCATGTCTGGCGCGTGCGCAACGAGGACGACACCAGCGCCCTGTCCGGCAGCCAGCCGCGCCGCGCCATCTCGCGACCCATGCGGGGCGCTGCCTCGCGTCCGCGGCCGGCCAGCGGTCGGTCGAAATCGGCGAGGGCCGCGTCGTCCCAGCTCGACTTTGCGTGGCGCAGGAGAAGGAGGGTCTTCGCCATCTCCGCCCCGGTCAGGGCGTCATGCGCGCGAGGCTCTCGATGTCGACGTCCTCGCCGGCCGGCCCGGGCGAAAGCAGCGCGCCGGCGGCATGGACGCCGGAGAGCACGGTGCGGCCGTCCTCCATGCGTGCGCGGCCATCGGCCACCAGCCGCAGCGCCAGCGGATAGAGCTTGTGCTCGGCCGCCAGCACCCGGCGCGCGAGCGCGTCCTCGTCGTCGCCGGGCAGCACGGGCACCGCCGCCTGGGCGATGATCGGGCCGGCGTCCATCTCGGCGGTGACGAAGTGCACGGTGCAGCCGTGCACGCGCACGCCGTCCTCCAGCGCGCGCCTGTGCGTGTCGAGGCCGGGATAGAGCGGCAGCAGCGAGGGATGGATGTTGATGAGCCGCCCCGCCCACTTGCGCGTGAAGGCGGGTGACAGAAGCCGCATGTAGCCGGCGAGGCAGACGATGTCGGCCCGCAGCAGCGTCAGCTCCTCGTCGAGCGCCGCGTCGAGCGCGTCCTTCGTGGGATGGTCGGCGCGGGTGATGGCCTTGGCCTCGATGCCGAGCGCGGCGGCCGCGTTCAGGCCCTTGGCATCGACCTTGTCAGAGATGACGGCGACGATGCTGGCCGGATAGGCCGGATCGCCCACCGCCTCGGCCAGCGCCGCCATATTGGTGCCCCGGCCGGAAATCAGAACGACGACGCGCTTTCTCATGATGCTCACAGCCCTATCTCGCCGCGATAGATGACGCCGGTCTCGCGGCGCGGCACGATGCGCCCGAGCGTCGTGACCGTCTCGCCCGCCTGCGTCAGCACCGCCGCCACCTGCGCGGCCTGGCCGGCCGCCACTACCAGCACCATGCCGATGCCGCAGTTGAAGGAGCGCATCATCTCCGTCGGCGCGACGTTGCCGGTCTTCGCCAGCCACGAGAATACCGCCGGCACGTCGATGGCGTCGAGGTCGAGCTCCGCTGCATAAGCCTGCGGCAGCACGCGCGGGATGTTGTCGGGGAAGCCGCCGCCGGTGATGTGGGCCAGCGCCTTGATGCCGTGGGTCGAGCGGATCGCCGACAGGATCGAGCGCACATAGATGCGCGTCGGCGTCAGCAGCGCCTCGCCGAGCGTCTTGCCCTTGGCGAACGGGGCGAGGTGCTCCCAGCCGAGGCCGGAGGCCGAGACGATGCGCCGGACGAGCGAGAAGCCGTTGGAATGGACGCCGGACGAGGCGAGGCCGAGGATGACGTCGCCCTCGACGATGTCGTCGGTGGGCAGGAGCTGGCCGCGCTCGGCAGCACCCACGGCGAAGCCGGCGAGGTCGTAGTCGCCATGCGCGTACATGCCCGGCATCTCGGCCGTCTCGCCGCCGATCAGCGCGCAGCCCGCCTGCCGGCAGCCCTCGGCGATGCCGGCGACGATCGCCGCGCCCTGGTCGGGATCGAGCTTGCCGGTCGCGAAATAGTCGAGGAAGAACAGCGGCTCCGCGCCCTGCACCACGAGGTCGTTGACGCACATGGCGACGAGGTCGATGCCGACCGTGTCGTGGCGGTTGGCGTCGATCGCCACCTTGAGCTTGGTGCCGACGCCGTCGTTCGCGGCGACGAGGACCGGGTCGGTGAAGCCTGCGGCCTTCAGGTCGAACAGGCCGCCGAAGCCGCCGATCTCGCCGTCGGCGCCCGGCCGCCGCGTCGAGCGCACCAGCGGCTTGATCTTCTCGACAAGCGCGTTTCCGGCGTCGATGTCGACGCCGGCCGCCGCATAGGTGAGACCGTTCTTGTCTTCGCTCATGGCGCGGCCGCCCTCTGCATTGTTCCGTAGAGCCGGCTCTTCGCACGAAGCCCGGTTGCCTGCAAGCGCAGGCCGCCTCCGGCGGCGCAAAAGCGCTGGATAGACGGCTTCGCGGGCCGGCATCTTGATCGCCGCGTCCGCGCGGGCCATCTATTCCGCCAGCCGCCGGGGAATCGCTTCGCGTCCCTGGGGCGCGAGGATGTGGGCGGGCCGGGGACCAGACGCGTGACCATACCCAATTTCATCACCATCATCCGCCTTCTCCTGGTGCCGGCCGTGGTGCTGTCGCTCCTGTCGCACGACGTCGGCTGGGCGCTCGTCCTTTTCGTCGTCGCCGGTCTTTCGGATGCGGCCGACGGCTTCATCGCCCGCAATTTCGACCAGCGCTCGGAGCTCGGCGCCTATCTCGACCCGATCGCCGACAAGCTGCTTCTGGTCAGCGTCTTCGTCGTGCTCGGCTTCATGGGCGAGCTGCCGCTGTGGCTGGTCGTGGCGGCGGTGTCGCGCGACGCGCTGATCGTCGCCGCGGTGCTGGTGTCCTCCCTCATGGGCAAGCCGGTGGAGGTGAAGCCGCTCTTCGTTTCCAAGGCGAACACGGCCGTGCAGATCGGCCTCGTCATCGCCGTCCTGGCCGAACTCGCCTTCGCGCAGGCTTTCGGGCCGGTGCGCCCGGCGCTGGTGGCGCTGTCGGGACTCTTGACCGTTGCTTCGACTGCGGCCTATCTCGTGCAATGGCTCCGGCATATGGGCCGTTAGGGCGCGATGGGCCCGAGAGAGGACGTGGCGGAGACGACGGCGCAGCCCGAAATCGTCCCGCACTGGAACGGACAGCCATGAGCGAGCACCACGCCGACATCACAGAACGGGCCGCCGAGGTCATCGTCCAGGCCGGCTGGCGCCGCCAGATCCTGTTCTGGCTCGGCGCCGTCGTGACGCTCGTCCTCTTCCTCTACGTCTTCTCGGCGGTCCTGCTGCCGTTCCTTGCCGGCATGATCCTCGCCTACTTCCTCGACCCCATCGCCGACTGGCTCGAGAAGCGCGGCCTGTCGCGGCTGGCCGCCACCATCTTCATCCTGGTGATGTTCCTCATCGTGCTGGTGCTGGCGCTGATGCTGATCATCCCGGTGCTGGCCACCCAGCTCGCCGATTTCATCAGCCGGATGCCCGACTACCTGTCGCGCCTGCAGGGGCTCATCACCAGCTTCGACCCGGAATGGCTGAGCCAGACGCTCGGCGTCGACCCCGCGTCGCTGCGCGACGGGCTGAATTCGCTCATCACCCAGGGCGCGGGCTTCCTGAGCACGCTGTTCGCCTCGATCTGGAGCTCGGGCAAGACGCTGATCGACCTCGCGGGCCTGTTCGTCATCACCCCCGTCGTCGCCTTCTACATGCTGCTCGACTGGGACAAGATGGTGTCGACGGTCGACAACTGGATCCCGCGCGACCACCTCGGCACCGTGCGCACCATCGCGCGCGACATCGACACGGCGGTGGCCGGCTTCGTCCGCGGGCAGGGCACGCTGTGCATCATCCTCGGCGTGCTCTACGCCATCGGCCTCACCGCCGTCGGGCTGAACTTCGGCCTGCTGATCGGGCTGTTCGCCGGCCTCGTCAGCTTCATCCCCTATGTCGGCTCGCTGCTCGGCCTCGTGCTGTCGGTGGGCGTCGCCATCGTCCAGTTCTGGCCCGACTGGCACTGGGTCGTCGTCGTCGCGGTGATCTTCTTCGCCGGCCAGTTCATCGAGGGCAACATCCTGCAGCCCAACCTCGTCGGCAAGAGCGTCGTCCTGCACCCGGTCTGGCTGATGTTCGCGCTGGTCGCGTTCGGTGCTCTGTTCGGCTTCGTCGGCCTGCTGGTGGCGGTGCCGGCGGCGGCGGCCGTCGGCGTCCTGGTGCGCTTCGCGCTGTCGCGCTACCTCAACTCGCCGCTCTATCGCGGCCACGGGCCGTCCCCGGAGGCATGACCGCCATGCCTCCCGCCTTCTCCGACGGGCCGCGCCAGCTCCCGCTGGACCTCGCTCACCGCGAGGCCAGAACCCGCGACGACCTCGTCGTCGGGCCGTCGAACGCCGAGGCCGTGGCCCTGGTCGACCGCTGGCCGGACTGGCCGGCGCCGGTGGCCGTGCTGGCCGGGCCGGCGGGCGCGGGCAAGTCGCATCTCGCCGCCGTCTGGCAGGAGGCGAGCGGCGCGACGGTTCTCTCCCCCGCGCGGCTCGGGCCCCAGGCCGCGGAAGCAGCCGCCCGCGGCCCGGTCCTCATCGACGACGTCGACGCGGCCGGGATCGACGAGACCGGCCTGTTCCATCTCATCAACGCCGTGCGGCAGGCCGACACTGCGCTGCTGATGACCTCGCGGCGCTTTCCGCTCGCCTGGGGCGTGCGGCTGCCCGACCTCGTCTCGCGGCTCAAGGCCGCCGCGACGGTCGAGCTCCACGAGCCGGACGACGCGCTGCTCGCGGCGGTGACGACCAAGCTCTTCGCCGACCGCCAGGTCGAGGTCGAGCCGCATGTGGTGCAGTTCCTCGTCCGGCGCATCGAGCGCTCGCTGTCCAGCGCCATCGAGGCGGTCGCCCGGCTCGACCG
>JAEZXF010000545.1 GCA_023419995.1 Pseudomonadota bacterium
GAGCGAAGGTCAGGGCATGCCGAACGGCTCGCGCCGCCCTGCCCCGCCGGCAAGGCGCGACGGATCGGCGGCGAGCCGCCTGACGAAGGCGGCGAGCTCGGCGTCGTCCAGATGCTCCGCCGCGGCCGGCATGTCGAACCAGCGGCGCCTGCGCTCCGCCTTCTCCTTCCAGTGGGTGAGCGTGCCGCGCACCCGCATGCCGAACAGCGTGACGCGGCACGGATGCGCCACGCCGTCGCCGTCCAGCTTCAGGCAGCGATACTCGGTCAGCGGCTCGGAATCGATGTCGCCGATGACGCCCGCCTCCTCGAACGCCTCGAGGGCCGCGGCCATGAACGGCGCCCGCCCCTCCATCGGCCAGCCCCTCGGCGTGATCCAGCGGCCGCGCGTGCGCGAGGTGACGAGAAGCACCCGCAGGCGGCCGTCGCGCGTCGTCTTCCACGGCAGGATGCCGACCTGCCGGAGGGCGGCGTCGTTGTCCGGGGCGGGAGAAAGGGCGGTCCGCATCGCCGCCGTCGCGCCCATCACAGCCCCCTCCCCGCCACGGCCTGCCAGCCGGGATGCGGATGGCGGGGACACGGGGGTCGCGAGAAGCGTCCGAGGCGGAAGGGTGCGGGAAACCTGCACCAGGGGCAGCGGCTGGCGGCCCTCGGAAGGTTGCGGTGGCAGGCGCGGCAGACGGGATGCAGTCGGGAATCGGGCATGGATACGCTCCATCAAAGCGGCGACGGGGCCGCAGAAATGAACCGCTGAACTTGGCTGGATGTCCCGGGACGGCGAGGTCAGGTGCGGTATTCTGGGCTCGACAGGAAACCGCCCCGGGCGAAAGCGCGTGCTTCCCCGGCGAGCCTCGACATCCTGACGAACGTGATCATGCACATGGCCGCACGCTAGCCGCACATTGCGGCAATTCAAAGGGCGCGCGGCCCGCGGGGCGGCCCTGCGGCATTCGGCCCCGGCCGTCTCGGCGAAGTCGCCTCAGACGGTGATGGAAAGGCTGCGGATGGCGCGGGCAGCCAGCCGCATGGTCTGGTCCACGTCGAGGGCGGGCTCCTCGAGCGCCATCTCGATCGCGGCATAGCCCATCTCGATCGCGAGGCGGACCATGCGCTCGAGCGCGGCCCGGTCGAGCGACGGGTCGTTCCCGATCTCCTGCTCGACCAGCGAGGCGGCGAGCGCGCGATGGGACGCCAGGCGCACCTCGGCGAGCTGCGGCACCGCGCGCAGCATCCGCATCACCCAGATGCCGCCGGGAAAATCGCGCGTCAGCCGCACATGCTCGGCCAGCGTGACCGCGATCTCCGCCTCGGACTGGTGGAAGTCGATGGCGACGAGCGCGTTCTGCGCCGCCATCAGGCGTTCGCCCAGCGCCCGGAACAGCGCGTACTTGTCGACGAAGTAATGGTAGACCGTCGGCGGCGACACGCCGGCGCGCTCGGCCACCAGATTGGTGGACACGCGGTCCACGCCGACCTCCTCCAGCAACTGCCCGGTGACGTCGAGCAGGCGTTCATAGGTCTTCTTCGAGCGGTCCTGTTGCGGCTTCCGGCCGTTCGGCGTGGCGATCATACCCCTAGGGCATGGCCGACAAGAGCCCGGATTGCAACATGATTGACATAAATTTAGTCATTACTATAGTTATCGACGGAGGAGACAATCATGGCATTCGTTCGACGCGCCCTGGCGGCCGTCGCCGTCGGCGTGCTCGCCGCGGCGTGCAGCGACGGGTCGGAATCGCCCCGCGCCATCAGCGAAAGCGAGAGCGCGGCGTTCGCGCCCGCCGATCCGCGGCTGGCCGGGCTCTACGAGAATTCGTGCAAGGCCTGCCATACGGTGCGCGACGCGCTCGCGCCGCTGACCGGCGACCGCGCGCAGTGGGACGCGCGCTGGAAGCAGGGCGAGGACGCGCTGCTGCGGGTCGCGATCGCCGGCCGCGACGGCATGCCGGCGGGCGGCCAGTGCTTTTCGTGCTCGCCGGACGATCTGCGGGCACTGACCCGGTTCATGGCAGGACGGGAGGGGGGATGAAATGACGATGACACGCAGGAAGGCGCTGGCGGCCGGCGGGGGCATGGTGCTGGCGGCCGGCGCGCTCGGGGCCGGCGGGCTGGCCGGACGGCGCGCCTGGCTCGACAGGGAGCCGCCCTCCCCGCCGACCGTGGACGCGCACGGCAACGCGCTGTGGACGAACTGGGCCGGCGGCGAGCATGCCTGGCCCGCGGCCCGGCTGGCGCCCGCGAACGAGGCGGAGCTGGCCGAGCTGATGCCGCGTGCCGTCGCGCCGATCCGTGCCGTCGGCTCGGGCCACAGCTTCACCGGGCTGGTCCCGACCGACGCAACCCTCGTCTCGCTCGACCGGCTGAGCGGCCTCGTCTCGCACGACGCCGCCGGCAACCGGGCGACGGTGCGCGCGGGCACCCGGCTCGCGCCGCTCGGCGAGGCGCTGGCCTCGGTCGGGCAGGCGATGCCCAACCTGCCCGACATCAACAAGCAGTCGCTCGCCGGCGCGCTGGCCACCGGCACGCACGGCACCGGCCGCACCATGATGGCGCTTCACGGCGGCGTCACCGCGCTGCGGCTGGCCTTGCCCTCGGGCGAGATCGTCGCCTGCAGCCGGGACGAGAACCCCGACCTCTTCCACGCCGCGCGCGTCGGCCTCGGCGCGTTCGGCATCGTGACGGAGGTGACGCTGCAGAACGCGCCGCTGCGGCGGCTGCGCAAGACCACCTCGATCGTCGAGACGGAAGCGCTGCTGCAGGGCTGGCCCGACCTCGCCGACAGGCACCGCAACGTCGAGTTCATGATCATCCCGTTCTCGGGCAGGACGCTGCTGATCACGCTCGACGAGACGGACGAGCCCGCCATTCCGCGCGGGCCGGACCGCGACTCCGACGGGCTGATGCAGTTGAAGCTGCTGCGTGACCTGTTCGAATTCGCGCCGGCGCTGCGGCGGCGGGCGGCCGCCTTCTTTCTCGACCGGGAGCCGGTCGAGATCACCGTCGACGAGGGCTGGAAGCTTCTCGCCAACGAGCGGCCGATCCGCTTCACGGAGATGGAGTACCACGTCCCGATAGAGGCGCAGGTCGACGCCCTGCGCGAGATCGTGCGGCGGATCGAGACCAGCCGGCGCGACGTGTTCTTCCCGATCGAGGCGCGCATCGTCGCGCCGGACGACGCGTGGCTGTCCCCGTTCTATCGGCGCGAATGCGGCTCGATCGCCATCCACGCCTATTACAAGGACGACCACGATTTCCTCTATTCGCTGATCGAGCCCGTGCTGCGCGAGGCGGGCGGGCGGCCGCACTGGGGCAAGCTGCACTCGCTCAGCGCGGGCGACCTGCGCGCGCTCTATCCGATGTGGGACGCCGCCGCCGAGATGCGGCAGGCGGTGGATCCGGAGGGACGAATGCTGAACCGGCATCTGAGGAGGGTGTTTTACGATGTCTGAGGGCAGGAAGACGGGAAGGTCGCGGCGGGCTGTGCTCGCCGCAGGCGGCG
>JAEZXF010000409.1 GCA_023419995.1 Pseudomonadota bacterium
CTTCGGCGACCGCATGCGCGTCACCGCGACGGCCGAGTTCGCCGGCTTCAGCAAGACGCACAAGCCCGACGACTTCCGCCACATGCTGGGCGCCGTGCGCGACATCTTCCCCGACGGCGCCAACTACGCGGAGCCCGAATACTGGGCCGGACTGAGACCGATGACGCCGGAAGGCACGCCGATCTTCGGCCGCGGCGGCCGCTATTCCAACATGGTGTTCAACGTCGGCCACGGCCACATGGGCTGGACCATGTCGGCCGGCTCGGCGCGCATCACCGCCGACATCGTCAAGCGGCAGAAGCCGGCGCACGACCCCGAGGGCATGATGGTGATCGCCGCCTGAGGCGAGGCGCCGCGGAAAGGCGGCCCTCGCCGTCCCCCGGGCGGACACGCCGCCGGCGCGGCGGGCGCGACATTTCCGCCGGGACTTGCCAAAGATCAAAGAGGCGGCCGCCGCCCTGTCCTACCACCGCGGGGCCGCGCGGGAGGCAGGATGCGGTGCGCCCTTATTGTCTACACTGTTGTATGCACAGGATGATTGCGCGCGAATGTCGCCCGTGCCATACCTGCCGCGGCGATGATGGCCGGCGACTCGATCGCAGGAACGCCTGAACGGGACAAGGTCATGGACAAGAAGAAAGCCGCACCGAAGAAAGTGGGGCGCGCCGCCGACAGTGTCGAGAAAGTATACGAGGCGGTCAAGGAGCTTGCCGTCGACTATCGCTTCAAGCCCGGCGAGCGCATCAACGAGGTCGAACTGGCCGCGCGGCTCGGCGTGTCGCGCACCCCGGTGCGCGAGGCGCTGAACCGGCTGGCGCGCGACGGCTTCATGAGCTTCGTCCCCAACCGCGGCTTCTACGCCCGCGACATCACGCCCGAGGGCGTGCAGGAGCTCTACGAGCTGCGCGCCGCCATCGAGCGCGCGGCGTTCCGCCTCGCCTGCCAGCGCGGCACCGACGAGGAGATCGCCGCGACCATCGCGATCTGGGAGACTGGCAGCGACCAGCGGCCGGTGACCGACTGGGCGAAGGTGGCGGAAGCCGACGAGGCGTTCCACGTCGGCATCGTCGGCCTGGCCAAGAACGAGCGCATGCTGGAGGCGCTGCGCTCGGTCAACTCGCTGATCCGCTTCTTCCGCCGCATCGACCTCGAGAGCAACCGGCGGCGCGGCAACACCTATGACGAGCACTCCGCCATCATCGCCTGCCTGCGCAACCGCGACGGCGAGGCCGGCGGCGAGCTGATCGAGCGCCACATCACGCTCAGTTCCGCCCACGCCGTCGACGTCACCAAGGAAGGGCTGGCGCGCATCTTCTTCGGCCGGCCGGACTGAGCCCCGCCCTCCCCGGCGCCATCGACGGCAGGCGGAAGGAAGGCGCCGCTATAACGCGACCCTCGACGCGGCCCACCGGCTGACGAACCGGTACGCCCTCCGATGCGACGGCGGCCAGGAGCATGGCATCGGCGTGTCACGCCACGCGCGGCAATCCCGGCCGGGGCGTCTCCGTCGATCTGTGTGGAAAGGCGTTACAAGCACGGCCGTTCGGCACCAGATCGTTTCAGCTTTTGATGGAAGCAGCCCCTCACCCTTACCCTCTCCCCGCAAGCGGGGGAGAGGGGGGCGTGAGCGTTGCGGCCAATCCCCTTATCCCCGCTTGCGGGGAGAAGGTCCCGGCAGGGGGATGAGGGGCGACTCCACCTGAACCTGAAAGACTCTAGCTTCTTCGCTATCAGGACAGGCCCGTAGAGCGGCGCTGCCCGTCGACGTCCTTTCCGCCTGAAGGACGGAAAATCCATCGGCGCCGGCGGCGCGGCCGGCCTCGTCACCCTTGTCGCCATGCGACCGGGCCCGACGACGCGGCGCCTGGACCGGGCGGCGCCGGTGCGCCGCCCGTCCGGCCTTGTCAGTCGTCGAGGTCGGCCCGCGCCGGCGAGATGCCCAGCGCGCGGTCGCTCAGCGCCGGCGACCAGTTGTAGGCGCCGCCGCGCTGGTTCTTGCCGTCGTGCTTCTTCAGCTCCAGCCGGGCGAGCTGGTCGCGGTGCACCTCGTCCGGCCCGTCGGCCAGCCGCAGCAGCCGCGCCGTGGCATAGGCGGAGGCGATGCCGAAATCGTTGTTGGTGCCGCCGCCGCCGAAGGCCTGGATCGCCCAGTCGATGACCTTGCAGGCCATGTTCGGCACCGCGATCTTGATCATCGCGATCTCGCTCTTGGCCACCTTGTTGCCGACCGTGTCCATCATGTAGGCGGCCTTAAGGGTGAGGAGCCGCGCCTGCTCGATCATGATGCGCGATTCGGCGATGCGCTCGCGGCTCACCGACTGGTCCGACACCGGCTTGCCGAAGGCGACGCGCTCCTTCATGCGCAGGCACATCTTCTCCAGCGTGCGCTCGGCCAGGCCGATCAGCCGCATGCAGTGGTGGATGCGGCCGGGCCCGAGGCGGCCCTGGGCGATCTCGAAGCCCCTGCCCTCGCCGAGCAGGATGTTCGACTTCGGCACGCGGACGTTCTCGAACACCACCTCGGCAGCGCGGTCCGGTACGCCGTAGAAGCCGAACACCGGCAGCGCGCGCACCACCTCGACGCCGGGCGCATCGCGCGGCACCAGGATCATCGACTGCTGGCGGTAGCGGTCCGGGTTGTCCGGGTCGGTCTTGCCCATGAAGATGATGATCTTGCAGCGCGGGTCGGTGGCGTTGGTGGTGTACCACTTGCGGCCGTTGATGACGTAGTCGTCGCCGTCGGCGCGGATCTCGCTGGCGATGTTGGTGGCGTCGGACGAGGCGACCGCCGGCTCGGTCATGGCGAAGGCCGAGCGGATCTCGCCGGCGAGCAGCGGCTTCAGCCAGCGCTCCTGGTGCTCCGGCGTGCCGTAGCGCGCCAGCACCTCCATGTTGCCGGTGTCGGGCGCCGAGCAGTTGAACACCTCCGGCGCCAGATGCGAGCGGCCCATGATCTCGCACAGCGGCGCGTATTCGAGGTTGGTGAGGCCGGCGCCGTGCCCGGATTCGGGCAGGAACAGGTTCCACAGGCCGGCGGCCCTGGCCTTGGGCTTCAGCTCGTCGATCAGCGGATAGACCGCCCACGGGCCGAGATCCTCGGCCTCGCGGTAGAACCGCGCCTCGTTGGGATAGATGTGCTCTTCCATGAACGCGGTCAGCCGGTCTTCCAGCTCCAGAACCCGCGCGGACTTTTCCAGGATCATTCTACCCTCCATGCCGGGCATGCCTGCCGCGCCCGCCCCTGCGGGTCCGTCCGGCGCGCGGCCGCCTGCGGGCCGCGCACATGCGCCTCGATAGAAGCGACAGTAGAGGAAAAATTCCGGTTTGACGAGATCGTCCTACGATTTCGCGAACGATTTCGATTGACTATCCAACCGCCGCGGCCCTACGAAGGAAGGAACAGCCAGGCCATATCGGGAGGATGCGGGATGGGTGCTGCCACCCCGGAAGACAATGCGGGCGCCTCGGCGGGCACTCCGGCGGGCACCGCACGCGAATGGGCCCCGGACGAGGGCCGGCTGACCGAATGGCTCGCCGGCGTCATCCCCGGCTTCCGCGGCCCGATCCGGCTCGAGCGCATTTCCGGCGGCCAGTCCAACCCGACCTTCAAGCTCTTCGCCCCCGGCAACGACCTCGTGCTGCGCAGCAAGCCCGCCGGCCCGACCCTGCCCAGCGCCCACGCGGTCGACCGCGAGTACCGCGTGCTGTCGGCGCTCGCCGGCACCGGCGTGCCGGTGCCGCGCGTGCGGGGCCTGTGCACCGACGAGAGCGTGATCGGCACGGTGTTCTACGTCATGGACCTGGTGCCCGGCCGCGTGCTGTGGGACCCTCGCCTGCCCGGCTTCCCGCGCGAAGAGCGCGCCGCGATCTTCGATTCGATGAACGCCACCATCGCCGCGATCCACGCGCTCGAGCCGGCCGGGATCGGCCTCGGCGACTACGGCCGCGCCCGCGCCAACGCCGAGCGGCAGGGCTCCCGCAGGCCCAGGGAGGACCGCG